>CAMZLW010000026.1 GCA_947311785.1 uncultured Ignavibacteriales bacterium
AATGGAAAAATTCAAGAAGTGAAATCTGTTGGTAGAGGTTATAGAACTTTTAAGAATTTTAGAAGTGCCATACTATTTTTCCATGGGAACTTAGACCTTTACCCACAACAATAAGGGTAGAACCATCAAAATAAAACTTTCAAGATGATGAGTTTTGCAAATAAACATACAGACACTGAAGTGCCAGATCCATATTATGGGGGCGAACAGGGTTTTGAATATGTATTAGATTTATTAGAGGATGCGTGTTCTGGATTATTGAAACATATAGTTAATAAGGATTTATAGACTCTCTGAATAGAATATTGTAAATCGAAAAAAATGTAACAGATATTCAGCTGAGTTCTAATATGCTCAGACATTAAATACTTTCAGTTTGCTGATTTACGCAAAAACAAAAAAAAACATCAATTTATAATTAATAGTGGAGTAAATAAACTATGGCAGAAATTAAAATTTACCACAAGCCAACTTGTTCAAAAAGCAGAGCTGGATTAAAATACCTTGAAGAGAAAGGAGTAGAGTTTGACGTAATAAAATATTACGACACACCTTACACAAAAAACAAATTAAAAACACTTCTAAAAAAAATGGATATGAAAGCCAGCGAACTTTTACGAACTCGTGAAAAAGCGTATAAAGAATTGGATTTCAAAAACAAGAACTACACGCAAGCAGAAATAATTGAATTTATGGTTAACGACCCAAGTTTAATTGAACGTCCAATTATTGAAAAAGGTGATAAGGCGGTTGTCGCAAGACCTACTGAAAGAATTGATGAGGTTATTTAATATGAAAGAAATAACTCTTCTATTTACTTTGCTCTTTCTAAGTTTGCTTACTCCCTCTCTTTTTGCAAAAGGGGATATATTCAATAACACAGCTCCCAAAGATTCCCTTTCGTTTTGTATTAGTCCAACAGATAGTGGCGAGGTATTTAATTCCAAATTAACTAAGTCTGAGTTAATAAAATTATTTGGAAAGGCTAATGTTGGTGAAAAATCAGAATGGTTTGAAGAGGGAACAGTTGAAAAAAAAGTAACCTTACTTTATCCTGAAGGCAACAACGAGGTAATGTTTTTCTGGAAGAAGGATGGCACACTTGCAAGCATAAAGCTTACCAGCCCAAACTCACAGTGGCGTGTTAATGGTTTATCTGTTGGAATAACATTGGAAGATGTGGTTAAACTAAATTCTACTGATTTTAATTTCTATGGCTTTGGTTGGGATAACGGAGGATTTATTTACAATTGGAATAACGGAGTACTTGCGGATAGCCTTATAAACATTGAGGTTTCATTAAATCTTGATTGGGAAAAAGTTGGAAATAAAAATATTGATAATTTTATGGGTGATTCAGTTAAACTAAATTCCAACAATAAAAAGTTAAAAGAACTTGGTATAACTGTGTATTCAATTGTGGTAAAGTATTAAACAGAATTTGCTTACCACAAACATTAAACCTTATGCAGAAGACCTTTCAATTAGATAGGTCTTCAAAATTTTCTCTTCAATATTATTTGTTTTATTTATTCTCTGTTTAAATAAAAGTTCCGAATCCGCGTGCGATTACTACTGACTTTACTCGTTTAAAACATAGAAGCTAAGTTTAGCCACATTTTAGCCGTTATTTCTTTTATTAATCATTTAAGTTTGTTACATTTATTACTCAGAAAAAAAAGACATTATACCGTTTTGAGTAATTACAAAAACCTAACAGACATAGAACTTTTTGAAAAAATTGTAAAGTACGATTCCAAAGCTTTAGAGGAACTTTACATAAGATACTCGCCTATTCTTTATTCACTTATCAATAAAATTATTGACGATAAAAAGAAATCGGAAGATGTATTATTGGATGTATTTACAACTGTTTGGAAAAAGATAGACTTATTTAGTTTCAAAACTGGAAATGTTTATGTGTGGTTAATAATGTTAACCAGAAACAAGGCGGTTGAGTATAAACGCAACAAAGGTGAATTAGCAAAAGGGGATGATAAATATGAAGACTTTTATGTTATTCCTATTTTAGATGATGGAATAGATTCCCTTTCAATTGATTCTGCATTAAAAGCTAAACCAGAAATTTCTGAAGCCTTAGACAAACTAACAGAAGCTCAAAAATATGTTCTTCTTCTATCCTTTTATGAGGGTTTAACGTTAGATCAAATTGCAGAAAAACTCAATATTCCTGTTTCTACAGTGCGTTCTAAAACTATGCTTGCATTATATAAGCTTAAAAACAACTTACTTGGTGAATAGTAATGGCAGATAATCAAATAAAAGAAATGATTAGTGCTTTTGCCATTGGGTGTATGGATAGGAAAAACTATAAGCAATTTAGGAAATACCTTGAAAAGAGAGGCAATTTACCCAAAGGAGAACTTGGGGATTTGCAAAATATCATTTCATTAATTCCAACCATTTTAGAAGTTGAACTACCTAGTGCCGAATTAAAAAATGAACTTGGCAAAAGATTAATCCAAATTCAGAAAGATATAAATAGCAAAGTTGTTGAAAATAGACGCGAAACCCGTATTGAAGCAGAAGAAGATTTTGTCCTGCGAGATGCCTCTACAAAAGTATTTAGCGTAAGCGAAATGCGAAACACAAAGATGGAAAAAACTATTGCTGAAGAATATCCTAAGCCCGCACCATTTAAACCAGTTTCAAAAAAAACGAATAGAGTTAGTAGGTTAAATACAATTGCTGAGCCAACTAAAACTGAGAGCAACAAAATTAACAAGATACATTTAGTTATTACTGGAATTTTGTTTGTATTAATTGTTATTGTCTTTTCTGGAAGGATTTCAAAACTTGAAGATGCAAATGCTAATCTAAACAACAAAGTTGTTAAATTAAGAACCGACCTTACTCGAACAGATAATTTTGTAACCCAAAATATGGAATTTGTTGAATTTTTTAATAATCCTTACATAGAAATAATTCCTCTAAAAGGTGCAAATAAAAATTTAAGTGCTTCAGGAAGATTATTTATAGCATTTGGTTCTGGCGAAGGATTATTGCAATTACAAAATATGCCACACATTGAACCCGATATGAACTATCAACTTTGGTTGGTATCAAAAACCGAAACCTTTTCACTTGGTACTTTTGGAATAAAACCAGATAAAAAGTATATGCCTATTTCTGAAATTCCATTTATGATGAAAGAAGATATTAAAATGTTCAGAATTACAAAAGAGAAAAAGGGAGAGACCCTTGTTCCTACAGGCGAAACCGTTCTTTTTGGTGCAATAAGAAAAGTGCAACGTGCAACAGAAAGAAGAAGACGCCGATAATTTATCTTAATCCATTTTTACTGAAGCAATCAATATATTTATGGTCTGTGCCTTTAATATGTGCCTCTAACCATATTTGCAAAAACTTACTAACTTCATCGTCTTCTACGTTAATACCAACTTTAACTTTCGATTTTAAATCTACTATTTTTGCTGTAAGAATTTTATGCTCGTGTTTGTGAGCTTCGGTATCTTTGTAATTAAATTGTGCAAAATATCTCTCTTCGGTAGCAAAATGAACAGTGGCGTATTCTGCCAACCCATCCAACAGCTTAAATAGAGCTGGTGCCAATTTTCCACCTTGTACAGCATCGTGATACGAATTTACAATTCCAAAAAGTTTTTGGTGTTGACGGTCTATTAAGTTAACTTTTACACTAAAACTCTCATCCCAATTTAATAATGCCATTGTATCCTCAAAGTTATTTACGCATTATAATCGAAAAAGAAAAAATATTTTATAGCCGTTAGATATATTAACCCAAATTCAGCATTAGAAAAGCACAAATGCTGAATCGCTCAAGTTGGAGTAAGGGATGATAACAATAATCCATTAACCTAAACGGTTATCATCCCTAACTCCAGCTAAGGCGTAATGGCACTAACATA
>CAMZLW010000027.1 GCA_947311785.1 uncultured Ignavibacteriales bacterium
ATCATCCCTAACTCCAGCTAAGGCGGGGCAGGTCGTCTTATGCATTGATAATTCTTAATCTGGGTCTTGTTCTTTCCAATCCTATTGCATAATCGGGGATTAACAATTTGAAACCTTTGAGATAAATGACTAAAAGACGTTCCGCAGCTTGTACTATACAGTGAGGAACGTCTTTTTTTATGCAAAAATACTTTGTTGTGCAATGAGTATATTAAACCCAAATAATGTTTCTACATTTGGGCGAAAAGCTTAGAAACTGCTGAGCTATTATGCAATAACTATTTTTTATTGCATAATGCGGGTTAAATAGAAACCCTTTGAATACTATAATATAGGAAAGCATATGATAGAATGTTAGATTACTAACGTAGATTGACAGCAATTCGGGGAGTAAATTAAAATGCCCCAAATTCCCGTTATTTTGTTTGTTAAAGCAATACAATTAAAAGTACAAATAGTTGAATTAAGTAAATAACGGGAATTTTCAAATTTCGCTCGGAATCGCTGTAGATTGAGTACGAAGTTGCACGCCCTAGCAACTTCGTGTATCGAAAGCAAGTGGTAAATAGAATTGTTACAGTATAACAATAAAACTCATAATTTTTTGTAAAAGAATATTACATCAGAACATAGATACTGTAAGGGTTAAAGTCGTAAATTGAATTTTGTAAGTGTGGGTGTTCTCAAAATTTTGTATAAATTGAGTCCACTCAAAAAAGATAATTATTTTCAAAAAAAATTAAATTAGGTGGTTTATTATGGTAGGGAAAAAATTTTTACTCTTAATCCTTTTTGTTACAAGCATTGTAGTTGTAAATGCTCAAAAAACAGAGCTTTGTCAAGGTGCATATTGGAGTGAGGACGAAGGATTTTATAAGTTGCAAGAATTTGCAAGTAAATGGAATGACAAAGTATCTTGGGAAGAAAGGGCAAAAGAGATAAAAGAGCATCTTATTAAGGGAATGCAATTAGATAAAATGCCAAAGATAGAAGGTAATTTTAATCCGATAATTAATAATACAAGAAAAATGGATGGCTATATTGTAGAAAATATAGCAATAGAAAGTTTTCCTGGATTTTACATTACTGGTAATTTATACAGACCCACAGACGAAAGCGGGAAACATCCTGCAATTTTATCGGCACATGGGCATTGGAATGTACCTGGAAATATTGGAAGATTAAGAAAAGATATGCAATTACGTTGTGCTTCGTTTGCAAGAATGGGAGCAATAGTTTTTGCTTACGATATGGTTGGTTACGGAGAAGCTCAACAAGTTACTCACGAAATTCCAATAGCATTATTATTACAAACATGGAATAGCAACAGAGTTTTGGAGTATTTGTTATCTCGCGATGATGTCGATTCTAAAAATATTGGAATGACTGGAGCCTCAGGTGGAGGAACACAAACTTTTATTTTTACTGCACTTGATAATAGAATTACAGCATCAGCCCCAGTGTGTCAAGTATCGGCACATTTTTTTGGTGGATGTGTTTGCGAAAGTGGAGTGCCAATTCATAAAGTTGGAGATTTCCAAACAAATAATGTAGAAATTGCAGCACTTTGTGCTCCTCGTCCTTTATTACTATTATCTGACGGAGCCGATTGGACACGAAATACACCACGTGTTGAGTTTCCGTATATAAAAAGTGTTTACAATGTTTATAATGCTGAAAATAAAGTTTCTAATGTTCATTTTGTAACACAAAGGCACGATTACGGTTTATCAAAAAGAAAAGCCGTTTATAATTTTTTCTCACAATATCTTAACTTGAAAAACGGATATATTCCTTATGGTGGTGACGGATATATTGAAAATTTCGTAACCATATTACCTGAAGATAGTTTAAAAGTTTTTGGAAAAGATAACGTTTTCCCTAAAAATGCTCTTAAAGGTGATAAAGCAGTAATAGAATATTTAAATATTAATGTTAAATTTTAATCAGTAAATATATTCTAAAGTTTTTTTACTCTTTGTATAACCCCCAAAAAAATCATTACGCAGTAGATTTTAGATGACTTTTGGGGTTGTGCAAGGTCTTTGTGCATTTCCCAAATGAGGGCTTATTGGTAAGTAAAGTATTCGTAAAAAATGGAAGGAAAATTTTAGTGAAAAAATCAGTAAAACTATTTGTGCTACTAATTATAGTATTAACATTTTGGCAGTGTAGCACACAAAAGAAAATAGATATTTATACTATTGGCGATTCTACAATGGCAGAATACGATTCCACGAGACATCCTCTAACCGGCTGGGCAGAGATGTTACAACCATTATTTAATGAAAATGTAAAGGTTTACAATCATGGTAAGTCAGGGAAGAGTTCAAAAAGTTTTCGCGATTTAGGTTATTGGAAAACAGTATATGACTCCTTAAAAAAAGGGGATTATGTAATTATACAGTTTGGTCATAATGATGAAAAGGAATATGATTCAACACGCTACACTATTCCAGGTGGAAGCTACAATGCTAATTTGAAAAGATTTATTGATGAAACAAGAGAGAAAGGAGCAATTCCAATATTAGCTACTTCTATCAGACGCCGTGAATTTGATAAAGAGGGAAAACTAGTTGATACGCATGGAGAATATCCCAATGCAGTACGAGAAGTTGCAAAGGAAGAAAATGTTCCTTTAATAGATTTACAAAAATTAACAAAACCATTAATAGAAGGTTTAGGAGTTGAAGGGTCAAAAAAATTATTCATGAATTTTGAGCCGGGGCAATATACTGCATACCCTGATGGTAAAGAAGACAATACACATTTAACAGAATTTGGAGCTACAGAAGTAAGCAAGTTGGTTGCTAAAGAGATTAAAAATTTAAAATTGGAACTGAAAAATTATTTGCGAGATTCAAAATAAAACAACTAAAAAAGTGAGAGTTTAATGAAAAGTTTATCAAAAATGTTTTTAATAATTATTGTTTTAAGTCATTTTGTATTTGGGCAAGATGGAGAAGTACAAAAATATGATGCAACACCACCAATAGTTCCGTACTGGGCATTTCACCCATGGGTTTGGGAAGATAGCCTGAACACACAAGAAGTATCGTTAAACCTTGTAAATTCTTACAAAAGTAGAAATATTCCTGTTGGAACTATTATGATTGATAGTCCTTGGTCAATGTCGTACAACGATTATATCTGGAATCGGAAACAATATCCTGCTCCTCATAAAATGGTAGATTCGTTACACAACATGAATGTAAAAGTTATAGTTTGGATTACCGGAGCAATGAATATTACAGGAAAAGATGTTCCTGTACAAAAAACACCTGCTTATGATTTTGTGAAAGAGAATGGATTTGCTATTAATGGAGGCAATAATTCTATGTGGTGGAAAGGAGAGGGAGTTCATATAGATAATACAAACCCAAAAGCAACCAAATGGTGGCGGGGAGAGTTGGATAAAGTATTTGCCGATTACAATTTGGATGGAGTGAAAGCAGATGATAGTCCTTATGCATTCGGTGAAAATGTTAGAACCTCTATAGGACTCCTTTCAAATGAAGAATTTAGCATTTCATATTATCACGATATTTCAAAATATGTTAAATCAAGGAATAAAAATGGTGTAATGCTTTCGCGTGGTTACAGTCATCAAACTGGTGCTGCAAGCAATGTTGAAGATGTTACAGTTTCGTGGAGTGGAGATTGTTCAGGCTCGTGGCGAGGGTTACGTTTGCAAATTCAAGATATTTATAAATCTGCAAGAATTGGATATGGAGCATTGGCTTGTGAGATTGGCGGATACAATAAAAAACGCTCTAATATGAATGAATTTACACGTTACGCACAATTTGGCAGTATGTGTCCTGTTATGATAAACGGTGGAGCAAATGGTGCCTTAACAAATCATCTTCCTTGGTTTCACGGTAAAGATACAGAAAATATTTATAGATATTTTGCAACTCTGCACAATGAGTTAGCTCCTTACATTTTTTCAAATAGTGTTGAATCACATATTAAAGGTGGCTCAATTGTAAAGAATACATCGTTCAAAAATGAAAGCCACACATTGGGTAACGATATTTTTGTAAAAGCAATTACAAGTAGTAACAACAAGGTTACCGTTCTTCTTCCTAATACGGGAAATGAATGGATAGATTATTGGACAGATAAAGAATACAAATCAGGTGCAGTAGTTACACAAAATTATCCTTTGGATAAATATCCAATGTTTATTAGAGCTGGTGCTATTATTCCGATGAATGTTAAAAACAATGTTACCGGGCATGGAGATGAAAATTCAGTAAACAAACAGACTATTTTAATCTATCCGAATGATAAAAGTGAATACACGTTTCATAAGCCAGTTGGCGAAGGTACTGAATATAGGGATGTTGAAATTGAAGTCGATTCGGATGATGGAGAAATAGAAATCAAAATTAGTTCGGACAAAAAAGATGATTATCTGCTTTTGGTAAAAGCAGATAAAAAGCCAAATAATGTTATTGATGCCGATAGTTGGGAATATGATTCGGATAAAAATATTATAGAAATTATGAAAAAAGGTAAATCTTTTACTCTTGAAATTAAATATTAAGAATGATAAATAGTGAATTATTACAACAAGGGAAAAAATGAAAAAAATAACTAAGTATTTGATAATTATAAATTTAATAATTACAATAAATAGTTTTGGGCAAGTAATTAATGTTGATAATTTTGGTGCAAAAGGTAATGGTGTAACAGACGATAGACTTGCAATACAAAGTGCATTGAACCAATTAAAGAGTAACGGTGGTAAGTTACAATTTACCTCAGGTAAAGTTTATATAATTGGTTCCGGACTTGTGTTTAATAATGCATCAAGTTCAAGAAATTATTTAATAACTTCTACCGAAACAGAAAAAGCCACAATTAAAATTAAAGACGGTACACCTGTAACCTATGGAAATTGGGGGCTTTTTATGAGCGATTCCAGAAATGTAACAATATCCAATCTACGTATGGACGGTAATAGAGATAATCGTGTTCCTGCGGAGGTTGCTGGAACCTATCTTTTTCAGATAATGAATAATTGTAATGGATTGAGATTATACGATGTTATATTGGAAAATTCCGTTATTGATAATCTTATGATTACACCTACAAATGATGTTATTAACGATACTACCAGATATTTATCCGATTTTGAGATGTATAATTGTGTTCTGAAAAATGGTTGGCGAAATAATATGTCTATTATTCGTGGAATGAATTTCAAAATAATTGGTTGCGAATTTGATACTGCCCATGGATTGGGCGATCCCGAAGCGGGTATAGATTTTGAACCGAATGGTGAAACATCTGTTTTGGGTTACCATAATATTTTGATTGAAGGTTGTATCTTCAGAAATAATGGGCGAACCGGAATTACTTTAATTGATCATGATGAGATAGATATAGAGGGAGGAGTAACAATAAAAAATAATCTGTTTGATAACAACGGTATAATGATGATGGGGCAAGATAATGTTATCAAAAATAATGTTTTCATAAATTATGATCATGTCCCTGTTATTAGTTATAATGGTCTTGAAGGAGATGGGATAGTTTATATTTACTCGGATGAGGCAACAGCAAATAATAAAGTTTATGAAAATTATTTTTATGATAATCCAATGCCTGCAGATAAGAATTTACATTTAATTCATTTCGGAAGTAGAATCCAAGAAAGTAATTCCGCTTATAACAATTACGAGTACAATAATAGAATAGCCGGTTTTGTAAAAGTAAGTACAAGTGTTCATCAAGATGTTCATGATAATGTAGAAATGAATAGAAAAGAAATAGGTTATTGGAGCATGGATGCAAGTACAATAAACGGAAATTCATTGGCAGACTCATCTTATTTTGTTCAGAATGGAACGCTTCATAATAGCCCTGCAATAGTAAACGGACAGTATAACGAAGCTTTAGATTTTTCGCCCGACAATAAATATGTGGAAATACCAATTGCAGATAATTTGAATATAGAAGTTAATATGACTATTTCGGCTTGGGTAAATTGGAAAGGAACAAATAGTGAAACGGAGCAAGTAATAGTTGGCAAAGATGGAGATTGGGAATTTAGTGTTGATAATACGGGGAAATTAGGTTTTTATTCACCGCAATCAAATATGGCTTCTTATAATGGAGGGTGGATAAAAACAACTGAATCAATAATACAAGACGAATGGACTTATGTAGCCTTCACGTATAATGGAATGGAATCTAAAATTTATATGAATGGAGTTGAAACTGCTTCGGAATTGTGTAGGGGTAATTTAAGTACAAATTCTACAAAAATTTATATTGGTTCATTAGTGGGCGAAACATCTTCATTTAATGGTATTGTAGATGATGTAAAAATGTATAATTATCCACTTTCTTCAAGCGAGATAGATTCATTATCGAAATTAGTAAGTGGACATAATAAAACAAAACCGTTAGGTGCAGGTACCGCATCATCTCCTTATCAAATTAATTCAATAGTAAATTTATCGTGGTTGGCACAAAGTTCCGATAAATGGTCGGCACACTACATTCAAGTTGCGGATATAGATTTATCTATAACGGCAACATGGGATGATTCGGATGATAACAATGACGGAGATAAATATAATGATGCTAATGATAAAACAAGTGCCGGAAGCAATGATGGTTGGTATCCAATAGGAAATTCTACAAAAAGTTTTACAGGTACTTATAACGGACAAGGTTTTCTATTAAGCAACCTTACTATAAAAAATAGAGAAAAAAGCATTGGGCTATTTGGGAAAGTTACCGGTGGTGAATTAAAAAATATTGCTGTGAACAAATTATACATGGAAGGCAATGCGGAAGTAGGCGGACTTGCCGGAGTTATTGAAGATCATTGCACAATTTCTAACAGTTATACAAACGGTGAAATTAAATGTATAGACGGAGGGAATGTTGGCAAAGGATTTGGTGGGTTGATTGGTAAATTAAGTTCATCAACAATAAACCGTTGTTACAGTCAGGTTGATATAGAGGGAGCAGGGAATAATAATCAAACTATTGGTGGCTTAGTAGGTATGGTTAATTCATTATCAAACATAATCGAAAGTTATAGCCTTGGTAATATAGAATTGGCAGGTAATTCGTCAGGAGGGTTTGTAGGTATGTTGGATAATTCAACGGTAAGCAATAGTTATAGTTTTGGAGCATTAAGTATATCCAATAGTTCGTTGATGGGATATGGAGGTTTTATAGGTTCGGTACAAGGTGGTAGTAATATCTCTTATTGTTATTCAATAGGGTTGGTAGATACTCATTTAAGTGGTAAAGGATTTGTTGGTGAAATTGCAAGCGGAAGTCCGAATTTTACAAGTAATGTTTTTGATAAAAATTTATCAGGTCAAGAAAGTTCAGTGGGCGGAGTAGGTAAGACGAGCGAAGAGATGATGACAGAATCAACTTTCAGTAATATGGGGTGGAATTTTGTTAGTATCTGGAAAACAAATGGAAGTTATCCAAACTTAAGAGAGAATTCTAATAAAGATTTGGAATATGGCGGTACACCGGGAGAAGTACCAGGAATAAAAGGTAATGGAACAGAAGAAGACCCATACCAAATTGCAAGGTTATCAGATTTATCATGGTTATCTCAAAATAATTCGGTTTGGGAATTAAATTTCATCCAAATGGTAGATATTGATGCATCACAAACAGCAACATGGGATGATTCGGATGATAATAATGATGGTAATAAATATAACGACCCAAATGATTTAACTACGGAAGGAACTAATGACGGCTTTTTGCCAATAGGAAATAAAACCTTAGGGTTTACAGGTAATTATAATGGTAACAATTATAGTATAAGTAATTTAACTATTACCAGACCAAATGGTAAATATGTTGGTTTATTCGGACAAATTAAAGTAAGAAATAATATGATGTCAACAATAGAAAATTTGTTGCTGACCAAAATGAAAATTATAGGTGATGGTTATGTTGGTGGTTTAGTAGGTAAAAACTTTTTAGGACAAATAAAAAATTGTTCAACAGAGGGGGAGATAGGAAGTAATACAAATGGTGGTTATATAGGTGGTTTAGTAGGATGTAATATCGGAAGAGGAACAATAATTAGCAAATCTTATGCCGATGTTAACTTGAATAGTAGTGGAAGTGGGCAATATATAGGAGGTTTTGTAGGACGCAACAGAAGTGAAGCTGAAATAACAAAATGTTATAGTAAAGGAAGTGTTGAAAGTGGTGGAAATAAAGTTGGTGGATTTATTGGACAAAATGCGGCATCCAAAGTTATTAATTCTTTTAGTATGGCTTCAGTTAGTTCTACCGGAAGCGGAACAAATATTGGCGGATTCTGTGGTTCGGTTTATGGAGCAAGCATTGAGTACTGTTATTCCATTGGAGTAAATAATGCTGATAACAGAAAAGGCTTTCTCGGAGCCAAGGGTGGTACTGGAAATGTATTTACAAGTAATTACTTGGATACAGTAGCATCGGGGTGTAATCAAACATCAATACCAGAAGCCGCAACTGGTAAAACAACAAGTGAAATGCTAACAGCCTCAACCTTTGTTGGTTGGGATTTTACCAATGTTTGGAGTATTGAAGGGAACTATTATCCATTACTTACCGGAGTAAAAGTAGGTGTAAAAGAGAACAAAAATGGAGTAATACCAACAGAATATGTGTTAGAACAAAACTATCCAAATCCTTTTAACCCAACAACGATAATACGTTTTTCAATACCAAAGGCATCGGATGTTCAACTATCTGTTTATAACGTACTTGGCGAAAAAGTTGCAGAGTTAGTAAATGGAAATATGTCCGCTGGAAATCATGAAGTAAATTTCAACGCTTCAAATCTATCAAGTGGAATGTATCTGTATAGAATTACTGCTACTTCTACAAGCACAGCAACCGGTAGTTATGTTGCAGTTAAGAAGATGCTACTCTTAAAATAGTATTAAAATTGAGAAAAAGGGTAAATGTTTTACTCTTGAAATTAAATATTAACAATGGTAATTAGTGAATTATTATAACAAGGATAAAAAATGAAAAAATTAATTAAGTATTTAGTAATTATAAATTTAATATTTACTATCACTAGCTTTGGGCAAATAACTAAAGTAGATGATTTTGGAGCAGTTGGAGACGGAGTAACAAACGACCGAGATGCCATTCAAGCTGCATTAGATGATGTTAGGACAAATGGTGGCGAGTTACAATTTACATCAGGCAAAACATATATTCTTGCACCAACTGCTGATTCTGATGGACTAATGAAGTGTGGCTTAACTGTTTCTAATCATTTTAATACTACCAAAATAACAACAACCGGTGAAGAAAAAGCAACTATAAAAATAGCAGATGGTACCCCAATTATATGGGGTAATTGGGCATTCCGTTTATTTGAGAGTAAAAATTTAACTATTGAAAATCTTCGTTTCGATGCAAATAGAGATACTAGAGACCCTTATGAATCTACTAGCCACACATTTAGAATTGACAGAGGCTGTAATCAAATTAGGTTAGTAGATTTACATATAATAAATGCTGTAACGGATAATCTTTATATTATATCCTATGGCGATAGTTTACAAGTAAGCGATTTTATGAATGATTTTGAGATGCACAATTGTGTATTAGAAAATGCATACAGAAATAATATGTCAGTAATTCGAGGTATTAATTTTAAAATTATTGGCTGTGAGTTTAACGGTGCAAATGGATATCCTCCAGAAGCAGGGATTGATTTTGAACCAAATCATGGTAATCCTGGTGATACTAGAATTGGCTATCTAAATATGCTTGTAGAAGGTTGTACTTTTAAAGATAATAAAAGTTTTGGATTGATTTTAACAGATATAGGTTATATAAGTGGCTCCTCAACAATAAAAAATAATATTTTTGATAATAATGGATTAAACATTGCTTGTGAAAATAATATTGTAAATAATAATATTTTTATAAATTTAGATCACAAACATCCTTTTACTGGGACCCCAACCCTACGTGATGGAATTATTTATTTCCATGTAGATGGTGCAAGTGATTCCAACAAAGTTTATAATAATTATTTTTATAATAATCCTACGCCTTCCGATATGCATATAATTAATTTTATGAGCAACTCAGGGATAGAAAATGAGGTTTATAACAATTATGAATTTAATAATAATGTAACAGGATTTGTAAACAATACTGATAATCAAATAGTTTATGGGAATACTACGCTAAACACAATAGAGATGGGATTTTGGAATTTTGATTTGGGCTTTATTTCAGAATCCTCAGTTTTCGATTTATCCGATTTTAGTCAAATCGGTACAATGTACGGAAATCCAACAACAGTTGGAGGAAAATTTAATGAAGCCTTAGACTTTTCACCGGATAATAAATATATAGATATACCAATAAATAGAGAGCATCTTAATATTGAAATGAACCTAACAATCTCGGCATGGATAAATTGGAAGGGAACAAATAGCGAATCGGAACAAGTAATAGTTGGTAGAAGTGATGATTGGCAATTTGGCTTGGATAATTCGGGTAAATTAGGATTTTACGCACCCCAAACAACCGATACATCTTACGTTGCCGGATGGACTAAGACCGAGGCTCAAATTCCAACCGGAGAGTGGAAACATGTAGTTCTTACATACAATGGAAATGAAACAAAAATATATATTGATGGAGTAGAGAAAGCAAGTGAAAAAGGTTATGGCACATTAGACACAAACTCAGCAAAAATATTTATTGCATCTTTGGTTGATGACAAAAAATCATTTAACGGTAGTATTGACGATGTTAGGATTTATAACTATCCATTAAGTCAGGATGAGATAAATGATTTATTTAATGCCATTAATCTAAGTGACAAAGCAAAACCAGAAGGGAGTGGAACAACATCTGACCCTTATCAAATAGCAACATTCCAAAATTTATCGTGGTTAGCACAGAGTAGCGATGAGTGGGCTACACATTTTGTTCAAACAGCAGATATAGATTTATCGGTAACAGCAACTTGGGATGATGCAGATGATAATTCAGATGGTGATAAATATAATGATTTCAATGATAGGCTCAATTTTGGTAACAACGAAGGCTGGTCTCCGATAGGTAATTTGGGTGGAACGATAAAGTTTACCGGCTCATACAATGGTAACGGATTTACAATTGAAGGAGTTTCAATTACTAATCGTTCAACCGATGGAAATGGTTTCTTTGGCGAAATTACAAGTGGAGTAATTAAAAACGTAAAATTAACAAATATAAATATTCAAGGTAGCAATATTGTTGGTGGCTTAGTTGCAAGTTGTGGCGGCGATAGTGTTTTGAATTCATTTACAAGTGGAGCAATTACTTGTGTAGATGGCGGAACAGTTGGTTCCAATTTTGGCGGACTTGTAGGAGTAGCTCAAGATAATACAGTAATAGAACAAAGTTACAGTGATGTTGAAATAAATGGAAGTGGATCAAATAGCACAAAAGTAGGTGGTTTAGTTGGAAGTGTAAATACAGCAAAAATATCTGCTTGTTACAGTCTTGGAGATGTAAAAACTGTAGGAGCCTCTTCGGGAGGATTTTCTGGTGAAGTTAGTGAAAGTTCAGTTATTGAAGAATGCTATTCTGTAGGTTTAGTTGATAATACTACTTCAGATAAAGGCTTTATTGGAAGCGTAGGTAGCGGAACACCAACATTTACAAATAACTTTTTCGATAAAGAGAGTTCTGGGCATTCAAGCTCAGTAGGGGCTACAGCCAAAACAACAGACGAGATGATAATTGAATCAACTTTTACCGGCTGGGACTTTGCCACTACTTGGGAAACAAAAACAAATTATCCAAACCTCTTAGCAAACTCAAATCCAAGATTAGAGAAAGGGATTGATTTTCAACCAATAGAAGCTCCGGAAGGAAGTGGCACAAATGCAGACCCATATAAAATATCATCATTGCAAGATTTGTTATGGCTTGCACAAGTAGATTCAGTTTGGGGAGATTATTTTGTTCAAACCTCTGATATTGATGCAAGTGAAACAGCAACATGGGATGATTCGGATGATAATAACGACGGCAATAAATATAACGACCCAAATGATTTAACAAGCGAAGGAACAAATGATGGTTTTTCTCCGATAGGAAATAGCAGTACAAAATTTCTTGGCTTTTACGATGGAAGTGAATTTACAATAAATAAATTAGTTATTAACCGAGCAAGCAGTAAATATATAGGGTTCTTTGGAATCATTGAAAAACCACATATCACGCAATCCGAAATAAAGAATATTTCTCTTACCAATATAAATATTACAGGCAAAGGAAAAGTTGGTAGTCTTGTAGGAGAAAATAATGGAGTTGTAATAACTAACAGTTATGCGGAGGGTGCAGTAAGTAGTAGTTCCTCGGATGGTTACATTGGTGGCTTTATTGGTTCAAACAATAGAGTTGAAGCAATAGTAAGTAAATGTTATAGTAATGTTCATCTCGCTAGCAGTGGTAGTGGGCAGTATATTGGTGGATTTGTCGGACGAAACAGAAGTGGAGCAGAGATAAATAAGTGTTACAGTAAAGGAACTATTGAAAGTGGTGGAAATAAAGTTGGTGGATTTATAGGTCAGAATGCAGCATCCAAAGTTATTAATTGTTTCAGTATGGCTTCTGTATCATCTACCGGAAGCGGAACAAATATTGGCGGATTTTGTGGAGCAGTTTATGGAGCAAGCATTGAGTACAGCTATTCCATTGGAGCTAATAATGCTGATAACACAAAAGGCTTTCTCGGAGCCAAGGGTGGTACTGGAAATGTATTTACAAGTAATTACTTGGATACAGTAGCATCGGGGTGTAATCAAACATCAATACCAGA
>CAMZLW010000028.1 GCA_947311785.1 uncultured Ignavibacteriales bacterium
CTCTTAGAACATCAAAAACAAATAATTAAAGGATTAGGATTAAAATTAAAACTATAAAACTGAGCTAAGAAAATAATTTGGGCTAAATGCTCATAAAACCTTTCCTAATATAGGCTTACGTCGGTTTTTTATTGCTGTTTTTGCGGAACTTACGTTGTAAATAATAATTCTTAAAATATTTGGTCATTGCACACTCAACGTTTTTTGTTAAGTGCGACAATAGGTAATGAAAAATATATGAGTTGATTGGATACCCCATTAATTTTATTTATGTTGAGTTATAAAAAAAATGAATGGAGTAATTTTGAACACAATAGAAATAATAAAAAAGAAAAGAGAAAAGGAAAAACTATCTGTTGATGAAATTAAATTTTTAATTAATAATTACGCAAAAGGCAAAATACCCGATTACCAATTCTCGGCATTTTTAATGGCAACATACTTAAACGGAATGAGTGTGGTTGAAACTGCTACGCTTACAGAAGCTATGCTTCATAGTGGAACAATAATAGAACTCGATTCTATTTCTGGTGCAAAGGTCGATAAACACTCCACTGGCGGAGTTGGAGATAAAACCTCGTTAATACTCGCCCCAATAGTTGCTACAGCTGGTGTAAATGTTCCAATGATTTCTGGACGTGGATTGGGGCATACTGGCGGAACTCTTGATAAGCTCGAATCAATTCCAGGATTTAGAACCGATGTAAGTTTAACTCAATACAAAAGTATAATTAAAAAGTGTGGAATGGTATTGGCGAGCCAGACCAAAAATATTGTTCCAGCCGATAAATTAATGTATGCACTCCGCGATGTTACAGCAACCGTCGAATCAATTCCACTAATTACTGGAAGTATAATGAGCAAAAAATTAGCCGAAGGAATTGACGGACTTGTGCTTGATATTAAAACTGGAAGCGGTGCTTTTATGAAGGAACTAAAGGACGCAAAAATTTTAGCAAAATCGCTAATTAATACGGCTAAAGCATTCGATAAAAATGTGATTGGAATAATTACAGATATGAACCAGCCTTTAGGAAATAATATTGGAAACTGGTTAGAAGTTGTGGAATCGGTTGAAGCATTGCAAGGCAAAGAGATTCCAGATTTAATGACTGTTACACATAAATTAGCTGGTGCTATGATTTACCTTGGCGGAAAGGCATCATCAATAAATGAAGGTGTTGAAATTTCGGAAGAAATAATTAAAAGTGGAAAAGCATACGATAAATTTTTAGAGGTTGTAAAACTTCAAAAGGGGGATGTTTCGATTATTAAAAATTTATCAAAATATCCAAAATCAAAATACACAGAAGAAATTATTGCATCCAAAACTGGATATTTAAAAGAGGTAGATAATTACGAAATTGGAATGTCGGCATTACAACTTGGTGCAGGAAGACTAACTAAGGAGGATATTATTGAGCCAAAAGCGGGAATTATTTTTAATCCGAAAATTGGAGATAAAATAAAAAAAGGTGAAATAATTGCAACAATATTTACAGATAGAAAAAAGGAAATTAACTCTGTAATAACAAGAATTGAGAAAGCATTAAAATACAGTAATAAAAAAGTTACAAAACATAAATTGATAAAAACTATATTGAGATAAGAACGGAGAAACCATGAATTTAAAAGGGAAACACTTTTTGTCTTGCGATGACTGGACAAAAGAAGAATTGGATGTAGTATTTAAAAGAACTATGGAATTAAAAAAACAATTCCATAATGAAGAACAGCATTTACACTTACCATGGAAAACACTTTTTATGATTTTCTTTGAGCAATCAACTCGCACAAGAAACTCGATGGAAGCTGGTATGACTCAGCTTGGTGGACATGCACACGATTTAACTGCCGATAAAATGCAAATATCTCACGGCGAAGTTGCAAAAGATACAGCAATTATACTTTCACGTATGGGACACGGAATTGCAGTGCGTAATTGCTTCTACGGAATAGGCAAAAAATATTTGGATGAAATGGCTTCATCTTCACACAAGCCCATTATGTCTTTGCAAGATGATGTTTATCATCCCTTTCAAGGCTTGGCAGATTTGCAAACAATCTTTGAACACTTCGACCCAAATCCAAAAGGATTAAAAGTTACTGTCTCTTGGGCGTATGCCAATACTCACTCAAAACCACTTTCTGTTCCACAAACACAAGCGTTGCTATTCCCTCGGTACGGAATTGATTTAACAATTGCACATCCAAAAGAATTTCCGCTAAGCGATTTTATTGTTAAAAAAGCTAAAGCAAATGCTCTGGCAAGTGGTAGCACAATTAAATTTACTAACGATATGGATGCTGCATTTGAAAATGCCGATGTTGTTATACCCAAGAACTGGGGCGGATTTGGCGCTTATGGCGTTCAAGAATATTTGGATAACGAAGAAGCTTGCAAAGCCGAAATGTCGGAAAATCTTGCGAAGCATAAAGATTGGATTTGTGATGACCGTAGAATAAAATTAGCGAGTAAAAATGTAAAACTGATGCACGCACTTCCTGCAGATAGAAACAACGAAGTTACAGATGAAATACTTGACAACCCTAATATTTCAATTGTTTTTGATGAAGCAGAAAACAGATTGCACACAGCAAAATCAATTATGTCCTTAACTATGTAAGTTAAAAATGGATGAATGCCAATTCGTTGACATTCATCCATCTAATTTATTACAATTTACATTGAGCAAAATGCAAAGCTGCTAAAACTTCTTCAACATTTTCTGCAGGAATATGAACTTTCCAATCTGGCTCTGGTTTATCTTTTTTTAAGAAAACGCCTATGCTAATAACACTAGCACTATCAGAACCGTAAGGTTCATCAACAACACTAATAGATATTTTTCCCTCTTCTGTTGAGGCTAACTCAATATCGTCTATATGTCTTACTCGTCCACCCATTGTTTCTCCTTGTTTTGTTATTACAAAATAAAAAAATCTTTTGAATCTGTTTTATAGATGCACCGCAAATTATAAATATAACTGTGCAAAATGCAAATAAAATTTTAGTAACGTTTTAAATATTCTAATAGCCAACCAAATCTATTTCGTCAGCATTAATTTTTGTAACCCACTTACCCATTTTCTTTTGTATAATTTTAAAATGGTGCTGGTCTTCTTCGGTAATAAAAGCAATTGCTTCGCCACGGTTTTCAGCTCGTCCAGTTCTGCCAATGCGATGAACATAATCCTTTGGTGAGCGGGGTAATTCATAATTTATTACGTAAGGTAAATATTCAATATCAATTCCACGCGAAAGTAAATCGGTTGTTACCAGCACTTTAAGTTTACCAGATTTGAATCTGCCCAAAGCATCTGTTCTTGCACCTTGACTTTTTTTACTATGAATTGCCGTGGCATCTATTCCATTTTTGCGTAGCTTGTCCGCAACATTATCTGCCTTATAAACAGACGATGTAAAAACAAGAACTTGCTTTAATCCCCTACTCTTTATTAGGTATCGTAACAACGGACCTTTCTTTTCTTCTGGAATTATATAAGCTAACTGATTAATTAAATCTATATTATTTGTTTTTTCTTCAATCTTAATTACTGTAGGATTGTGTAGCAACAATTCATTAATACTTTTTACATCTTCACTAAGTGTTGCAGAAAACAATAAATTTTGGCGATGCGTTGGCAATAATCCTAAAATATTATTTATCTCTTTTTGAAAGCCAAGGTTAAGCATTTTGTCCGCTTCGTCCAGCACCAGCGTGTCAATTTTGGATAAGTGAACCGCGTTTAGTTCAACCAATTCTAATAATCTTCCAGGTGTTGCCACCAAAATATTTACACCAAACAGAGATTTCATTTGCGGATTGATTGACACACCCCCATAAACCGCTATTGATTTTACACGCTCTGGCAACACTGCACCAAACGACCGAAAGACTTCCCTTACCTGCAAAGCCAATTCACGCGTTGGAACCAAAACCAAAACATTTACGTTTCTATTTTTCGTATCCAAATTGCCTTGCAAGTTTGTTAAAATTGGCAATACGTAACTAGCCGTTTTGCCCGAGCCCGTTGGTGCAATTCCTAAAATATCCTTTTTATTTAAGATTGCAGGAATAGCTTCTTTTTGAATTGGGTAAGGCTCAGTATAGTTTTGATTTGCTAACTCTTTTAATAATGCTGGTGTTAAACCGAATGATTCAAAATTCATATTTATTTTCTTAAAATAGTTGAGTTTATATTATCGTGATTTTTTAGGCTTACCATATCTCTTTTTAGAATTTTTACTTCCTTTAGGTTTTGGTTTTGAATTACCTGGTTTCCTCTTTCTTTGTTGCTGCTGTTGCTTAGGAGGCTTAACTGGATTATTGTCAACAAGTGGAAATGGATGCTCTTCAACAACAGGAATCTTTTTTGAAATTAGTTTTTCAATATCTCGCAAATATTCTTTTTCTACTGCATCACAGAGCGAAAGAGCTGTTCCCTTTGCACCAGCTCTACCTGTTCTTCCAATACGATGAACATAAGTTTCAGCAATGTTAGGTATTTCATAATTAATTACATATTCCAATTCATCAATATCAATACCACGTGCAGCAATATCAGTAGCAACCAATACACGAGTGCTTTGCTCTTTGAAATTTTTTAACGCACGCTGTCTGGCATTTTGCGATTTGTCTCCGTGTATTGCTTCAGCTTTTATTTTTTTCTTGTTTAGCATTCGAGCAACTTTATCGGCACCATATTTTGTGCGAGTAAATATTAAAGCTGTTTTAATTGCTGGATTTTTTAATATTTCCACAAGCAAAGCATTTTTGTTTCCCTTATCAACAAAGTAAATTCCTTGCTTAATAATATCCACAGTTGATGAAGGTGGTGTTACAGTAACCTGCTGTGGCTTACTTAATATTGTGCTTGCAAGTTTTACAATTTCTGCTGGCATAGTTGCCGAAAAGAAAAGCGATTGTCTTTTTCTTGGAAGTTCTTTCAAAATTCTTTTTACATCGTGGATAAAGCCCATATCCAACATTCTATCGGCTTCATCAAGAACAAACATCTCTACAAAATTTAAAGTTATGTGTCCTTGATTTATTAAATCCAATAACCGTCCAGGAGTTGCAACCAAAATATCAACACCACTACGTAACGCAGCAGTTTGCTTGTTCTGATTAACTCCTCCAAAAATTACTGTTGTTCGCAACCCTGTGTGTCTTCCATAAGCCTTAAAACTTTCATCTATTTGGATTGCTAACTCTCTTGTTGGAGTAACAATTAAGCTTCGGATTTTTCTCTTTTTTCCATAAGCCTTATTAGCACTAAGCAATTGTAATATTGGAATTGCAAATGCTGCTGTTTTTCCAGTTCCTGTTTGTGCACATCCAAGCAAATCTGTGCCACGCAAAACAATAGGAATTGATTTGGCTTGTATAGGTGTTGGAGTGCTATAACCCTCTTGCTCAATTGCATTTAATATTGGCTCAATAATTTTTAACGCACTAAAAGGCTTGTTGTATTGAATTTTTGCTTTGTTAGATTCTACTATTTTACTCAAATTTGCAACCGTATTCCTTCAATTATTTGTTGAAAACAGAGTTATATTACTTGAATCAACAACTATTAATATTTTTATGTTATTTTCAAACAATATAATTTATTAATCGAGTATTCCAAATTTTTTTTTTTAACTCCAATTATGCAATAGCAAATAGTTATTGCATAATCGCTCAACAGTTTACTGGTTTAAAAGAATTTATTATTTTGGTTGGTTATCCTAATGCATGATTTGGGTTTAATAACGCTTTTGCTAAAAGAATAATCTATTAAAAATCAATATTATGTGTGTGAATAAATGGGTTGAAGGTCAAACTTATTTGAACTATTTTTAACAATCGTAAAAACTAACCAATTGTAGGTGTTAGCTGAAAGCAACAACAAAAATATTATTACTAATTATTGGTATTCTATTACTCTTTAGCTGCACTGTTGAAAAGAAAAACAGTAACACTTCCCCCAAAAATTATATTGTAAATATTGATTTACCCGAAATTAAATCCAAGAAAAAACTTATTGCAATAACTGGATATAATGCATACAGCTACTTTATTTACAAAGGCAAGCCAATGGGTTATGAATATGAGTTACTTACCCTACTAGCAAAGCATTTAGAATTAGAGCTTGAAATTAAAGTTGTTCATAGCATTGATAAAATGATTGAAATGCTAAACAGTGGCGAGGGCGATTTAATTGCATACAATTTAACTGTTACCAAAGAACGGCAAAAACATATTGCTTTTGCTCTGCACCACACTACAACACGCCAAGTACTTGTGCAGCGAAAACCAAAAAATTGGCGAAAAATGAAATTGCACGAAATTGATGCAACACTACTCCACTCACCCATTGAGTTAATAGGAAAGAAAATTACTGTAGTTAAAGGCTCTTCCTATATTGGAAGATTAAAAAATTTATCCGAAGAAATTGGAGCTGACTTAAACATAATTGAAGCACCCGATAGTTTATCGTCCGAAAGTTTACTTGTTCAAGTTGCAAATGGTTCTATTAAATATACTGTTGAGGATGAAAACATTGCAAAACTATTGCAATTTCAATATCCCATTATAGATATTAGTATGGCTATTTCTCTTCCTCAAAGAATTGCTTGGGGCGTACGTAAAAAATCCCCTCTTTTGTTGAAAGAAATTAATAATTGGCTAACTAAACTTAAAAAGGAAACTGAATACTACGAAATTTACAGAAAATATTTTGAAAGTCGCCATTCGTTTAGACGAAGAATTAATAGTGATTATTTTTCGCAAACTGGCGGAAGTATTTCTGTTTATGACGCTTTAATAAAAGAGTATTCAAATTCTTTAGATTGGGATTGGAGATTGCTTGCTTCTTTAATTTATCAGGAATCGCAATTTCATCCAGATAAAACATCTTGGGCTGGTGCAAGGGGTTTAATGCAACTTATGCCCGCAACCGCAAAGCAATTTGGAGTTGTTAATATTGCTAATGTTCATCAAAATGTAAAAGCTGGTGTTAAATTTTTAAAATGGCTAACAAAAATATGGGAAAAGGAAATTCCAGATTCTACCGAAAGAATAAAATTTGTAATAGCTTCTTACAATATTGGGTATGGACATATTGAAGACGCCAGAAGACTTGCTGAAAAATATGGTGCTAACCATAATATTTGGAAAGATAATGTTGAGCTTTACTTACTAAAAAAATCTGATCCAAAATTTTATAACGACCCAGTTGTAAGAAATGGATACGCTAGAGGAACCGAAACTGTTAAATATGTTCGTGAAATTTATGAAAGGTATGAACATTACAAACAGTTTATTGAGTAATAAGTTGCACTTAATTCCCAAATCTTGGATTAACAATGTTGTTATAAATTGAACCAAACGTGTAACTAATTCCTACCGAACCCCAATAATTATACTGCGTTTCCATTTGTCTTCGTTGTAGCAAAATGTCTTCATCCGAGATATCACTTTTAGGTAAGTTCAATTGGTCATGAATCATTGTGTACCCGCCATCAAGATCAAGCGTAAAACCTTTGAACAATTTTAACGAAAGTTCCATATATAAACTAAGTCTGTTTTTGCTAAAATCGTGAAAATAATTTGAGCCTTCCAAAGTTGTTTCAACCGTACCCCATGGTTGTTTAAGTTCCAAAACCACTTCGAGTGATTGCTTAAAAAGTCCGTCTTCCATTTTGTTGTAAATTGTCTCCTCGTTATATTTTGTATAGCTATAACCAACACGATAAAGGAAACGTAAAATTTTTCTTGTGGATTCTGAGTAAGGATGAATGTTATATTCAATTGCTGGGTAGAACTGTGTACGCAATTTGTAATTGGAATAGGATGAGTTGTCAACCCTTCCTGTAAATCCAGCCGACCAGTGTTCCGATACGCTTTTAACCAGGGTTACATGCGAGTAATTACCTCGCGAAATATTAACAATTTCATTTCCAGCATAAGAAAAAACTTGTTCGTTATAATTTGTACCAGCTTTAAATCGTAATTTCCAATCTTCGGTGATTCTATTAATATTTAGTGAACCATTCAAGTACTTAGACTGGTAAGATTCTTCACCTCTAAAATAGCCACGCAGCCTTGTTCTAAAAACCCAGTAATCCCAATTATCAACAACTTTGTTATTTGTTTCTGGGGCATCGTATTTAATAGAAATGGATTTAGCAACATTCGTTTCGGCAATGTATTTTATTAGTCCAAGCTTGAGGTATTTAACAAGCTGCTTTCTGCTGTCATCATCAGTATCATCTTGTTGGGTAAAAAACTTAACAGTATCGTTATCCGATTTAAACTTCCTTTTGCCAAAAAATGTTAGCGTATATTCTCTTCCGTTACTACCAGTTGTTTGATGTGTAACAAGAATATGCAAATCTGCATCCTTTCTATCAATTACATAATTTACAAAATTTATTTCAGTGCGGATAAAATCCGTATCACAATAATTACAATCTATGTAAACATCAATAAAATCATTGTTGGAAATTTTTGTAGAATCTGATGTTTCGGTTGAAAACAAAACGGATGATAAAAGTAGTAGAAAGAGAAATAAAATTTTAGATGTTTGCATAAAAACCCTAATAATAATGGAAGTATTTATACTTCAAAAATACAATTATGTTCCTTTAAAAAAATGGAATCTTTTGGTAAAGATTCCATTTTAATTTTTCACGTTTAAGTAGTTCCTAAAAAACTAAAACGAGAAAGATCGACTATAAAACTATTGCTAAATGAGTTATAGTTTAGTTTCGAAATGATAAATTGTTAGAATCGACTCAACGAGAATCTATTGCGATACCAAAAGCTCTTTA
>CAMZLW010000029.1 GCA_947311785.1 uncultured Ignavibacteriales bacterium
GTAAAAATTCAGCATGACGATTTTTGAGTTTTCACACAGCCTCTTAAGTCGTTAGTTAATAAGAGCTTAGACTACTTTAACCGTTTCAACGGTTTTTAATATTCGCCCATAATTGCTAGTTAACTTAGGAATTTTAGCGACGGCTGAGCGTTACACTGAGTTTGGGTAAAATATTTTTTTACGGGATAGTTGGAAACAAGTAAGAGCATGGTATAAAAAAAGCTCTATCATTTCTGATAGAGCTTTTTGTTTGAATATTCCAACTCTTGAATAGTTGATTTAGCCTTTATTTTGTTCAGCAATTAAATTTAAAGCACTTCCAGCCTTGAACCACTCAATTTGATTTTCGTTCATTGTATGGTTAAGTTTTATTTCAACGGATGCACCATCGTTGTGCATAATAACAGCTTCAACTTGTTTTCCGTATGCTAAATCGGATAATCCAACAATATTGATTTTATCATCTTCTAATATTAAATCATAATCGTTAGTATCTGCAAAAGTTAGCGGAAGCATACCTTGTTTTTTAAGATTTGTTTCGTGAATACGTGCAAAACTTTTTACAATAATTGCTTTACCACCAAGGAAACGTGGCTCCATTGCAGCGTGTTCTCTACTTGAACCTTCGCCGTAGTTTTCGTCACCCACAACTACCCAGTTAATACCAGCAGCTTTGTATGCACGAGCAGCAGTTGGCACAGGACCATACTCGCCTGTAATTTGATTTTTTACATTGTTAGTTTCATTGTTGTAAGCATTAACAGCACCGATAAGTAAATTTTCTGAAAGGTTATCTAAATGCCCACGGAAGCGTAACCAAGGACCAGCCATTGAAATGTGATCGGTAGTACATTTACCTTTAGCCTTAATTAACACGGGCATATCAGTGTAATCTTTTCCATCCCATGCAGAAAATCTTTCTAGTAATTGTAGCCGTTTACTATCTGGTTTTATAATTACTTCAACACTACTTCCATCTTCAATAGGGGATTGGTAGCCGTTCAAGTCTAGCTCAAATCCTTTCTCGGGTAATTCATCTCCGTATGGCGATTCAAGTTTAATATCAATTCCATCAGAATTTTTTAAGAAATCTGTTTCAGGATTAAAAGTGATTTTACCCGCAATTGTAAGTGCAGTTGTAATTTCTGGCGAAGCAACAAAAGCTAATGTGTCTGGATTTCCATCCTGGCGTTTAGCAAAGTTACGGTTAAACGAGTTTACAATACTGTTGCGTTTGTTGGTTGGGTTATCTAACCTATCCCACATTCCAATACAAGGTCCGCAAGCATTTGCCATAACAACACCACCAAAATCGGTTAAGGTTTTTAGCTGTCCGTCTCGCTCAATTGTGGCACGTACAACTTCGGAGCCTGGAGAAATAATAAACTCGGATTTTGCTTTTAATCCCACTGCCATTGCTTGTTTTGCAATACTAGCAGCACGGTCAATATCTTCGTAACTAGAGTTTGTGCAACTACCAATTAACCCAACACTTAACTCTTCTGGAAAATCATTTTCTTTTGCAGCTTCTTTCATTTTTGATATAGGCCACGCACGGTCTGGAGAAAAAGGACCATTTAAATGTGGTTCTAATTCGTCCAAATTAATTTCTAAAATTTGGTCGTAATATTTTTCTGGATTTTCATAAACTTCAGTATCTGCTTTAAGAATATCAGCATTTGCAAGAGCAAGTTCAGCAACATCAGCTCGGTTAGTTTTTATTAAATAATTAGCCATTTTTTCATCAAAAGGAAATATGGAAGTTGTTGCACCAATTTCTGCACCCATATTACAAATTGTTCCTTTGCCAGTTGCCGAAATAGATTTAGTTCCTTCACCAAAATATTCAACAATTGCACCAGTTCCGCCTTTAACAGTAAGCTCGCCAGCAACCTTAAGAATTACATCTTTAGGCGAAGTCCATCCAGAAAGTTTTCCTGTTAATTTAATACCAATAAGTTTTGGCCATTTTAATTCCCAAGCCATACCGCTCATAACATCAACAACATCGGCACCACCAACACCAATAGCAACCATACCAAGACCACCTGCATTTGGAGTGTGCGAGTCGGAACCAATCATCATTCCACCAGGGAAAGCGTAATTTTCTAAAACTACTTGATGAATAATACCCGCACCAGCTTTCCAAAACCCAGCACCATATTTTTGAGTAACCGATGAAAGAAAATCGTAAACTTCGGCATTCTCTTCATTTGCTCTATCAAGGTCAACTTTTGCATTATCGCGTGCTTGAATTAAATGATCGGCATGTGCAGTAGATGGAACCGCAACTTTATTACGCCCCGAGTGCATAAACTGTAGCATAGCCATTTGTGCAGTAGCATCTTGCATCGCAACTCTATCTGGTGCCAAATCTACATAATCAACACCACGCTTAAACTCGGAAGTAGTTTCATTCCACAAATGGGAATATAAAATCTTTTCTGCGTAAGTTAATGGTCTTCCTAAAACCTTGCGAGCCTTGCTCACTTTTTCTGAAAAACCAGCGTAAACTTTTTGAATCATATCAAAATTTTCAGTCATTCTTTTCTCCTATTACTGTAAAAAATCTAATCTGAAATGTACGGAATTATTAAAAATATTGCTCTATTTCTTTACATGGTAAAATTTTAAATTAGTGCAAATTTAAATAGAAAATTAATGATATATTAATTTACAATTAGCAAAAAAAATAAGATTTAAAATCAACTTGATTTTGGAATTTTATAACAATAGTTTTTGCACAAATAATAATTAAGGTTTATGAATTTTTATAACGACTATCCAAACGAATTTAGCGAATTTGATTTTGACGAATCAGCTCTTATTGAACAAATAGTTAGGGGCTTAGAAATTGTTGAAAGCGGTACAGCTATACTTAATATTGATTTAATTGATGAAACTATTCAGCTGTGTATGGAAAATGATTTTGTTGAAGAGGGAATGATTTTAATTGAAGCAATATTAGAGGTCGTTCCATATAATTCCGAATTTTGGCAGTATAAAGGGATATTCCTAAATAATTCATTCGATTTTCATGAAGCGTATTTTGCATTTCAAAAATCGTTAGACTTAAATCCTAACGATGTAGATACACTTATTAATAAAGCAATAGCCGAAGAAAATTTAGAATTGTTTGATGATGCAATTGAAACCTTAAAAGAAGTGGTTAACATTGAGCAGAACAATGAGGAAGCATTTTTTAATTTGGGATTTCTATACGAGCGAAATGAACAATTTGCAGACGCAATAGATTTGTTTAAAAAAGCTCTTGAATTAGATCCACTTTTTGTTGAAGCATGGTACGAGCTAGGGTACTGTTACGAAAGCAATGAAAAATTAGATGAAGCCTTTTCTGCTTATGAGAAATTTCTTGAACTTGAACCATATAGTTTTTCGGGGTGGTTCAATAGAGGAATTATAAATGTTAAGCAAAATAAGTTCAAAGAAGCAATAGCAGATTTTGAAATATCAATTGCACTAAACGATAAATTTTCAAGTTCGTGGTTTAACAATGGTGTTTCGTATGCAAACTTAGATATGTACGAAGAAGCTTTATACAATATAAAGAAAGCTGTTATTCTAGAAAATGATGACCCAACAATTTGGTTTACTTTGGGGCAAGCCCACGAAGACCTAGAGCAGTATGAAGATGCAATTAAAGCATACACTAAATCTTTACAATTAGACAATAACTACTTTGATGCTTTTATTGCAAGAGCAATCTCATTTAATAATATTAACAAACGCCATTTAGCTTTAGCGGATATTAATAACGCACTTTTGCTGGATGAAGATTCGCACGAAGCTTGGTTAACACGGGCACAGATAGAACGCAATATGGGAAGGCTTGATGCAGCTGTTAGGACTTATAAAAAAATATTATCGTTTGATGATAAAAATCTTGAAGCATGGAGTAATATTGCAGAAATATATTCTGAGCAAGGTAGATGGAAAGATAGTATTGAAGCGACATACGTTTGTATTGAGCTAAAGCCCGAAAAAGCTGGAGTATATTATAAAAAGGCGAAGCAGAAAATTCTTCTCAGCAACAACAAGGAAGCATTTGAATATTTGAAATCATCTTTTTCAAAAAATCCAAGTATCAAAAACGAAATATCAAAAGATATTCCAGAATAAAAATAGATTAATAAAATTATAGAAGGGCTAGATGCACTCTTTAATAGAACTAAATCATAATACTAAAATTGTAGGAGTAATTGGACATCCAATTAAGCACTCACAATCTCCTATGATGCATAATTTTGCTTTTAATAAAGGCAATTTGGATTTTGTATATCTTCCATTTGATATTGCACCAACTAATTTAAAGGATGCCCTAAAAGGTATGGTAGCACTTGGTATTGCTGGGTTTAATGTTACAGTTCCACACAAAGAAAGAATAGTTGAGCATTTGGACGAGCTATCGGATAGTGCAAAAATTGTTAATGCTGTAAATACTGTTGTTATAGAAAACGGAAAACTTACTGGATATAACACAGATGTAAATGGAATTATTAGAACTCTTGATAATTACAAAGAAAAAATTTCTGGAAAAACAGTTAGTGTTATAGGGGCTGGGGGAGCTGCACGTGCTGTTATTTATGCATTAATAAATAATTTTAATGTAAAAAAGATTAATATTATTAATAGAACGGTTGAAAAAGCTGAGTCTCTTAAAGATTATTTTTCATCAAAAATGCTTTTTGAAAAAATCAAAACGTACGAGTTAATTCCACCAGACGTTACAAATGTATTAGCTAAATCGAAATTGATTGTAAATGCTTCGTCAATAGGAATGTCGCCTGAAGACGATGATTCACCTACAACAATTCCAGAATCATTTAATAGTAAGCAAATAGTTTTTGATGTTGTGTATAATCCGCGTAAAACAAAACTGCTTTCAATTGCTGAAAGCAAAGGTGCCACTGTGGTAAATGGATTAAATATGTTTATTGAGCAGGGTGCAAAGGCTTTTGAGTTATGGACAAATGAAAAGATGCCTGTTGAAAAAATTATGAAAATTTTAGACAAAGAAGCTGAAGCATAGGTCTATTTAAATTTTATTTTTTCTCCAGTTTCATTGTACAATATTTCTGAATTTAGTTTTCCCTCTACATAGATTGCTTCGCGTTTAATTAAACCGTTTGGGTAATACGAATAAAATTCTCCATCGGCTAAATTATTTTTGTAATTCCCATATTCGGAAACCTCTCCATTTGAAAAATACCATGTTGCATATCCATCTTTTATACCTTTTGAATAAGCTACTTTTGATTTCAGATTTCCGTTAGAATAATATTGAAATACTTCGCCAGTAATTTTTCCATTTGTATATTCTCGTTCTTCCTTTAATTGACCATTAGCAAAGTACAGTTCCCACTTGCCATCAAGTGAATCGGTATGGTATTGAGTTTGTTTTATTAATGACCCCACTTGGTTATAGGTTTGTTGCTTTCCATTCTTTTTGCCATTTAAATAATTTTCAATCTTTTTTAAAATGCCACTTTTAGAATAATGAAAAGAGGCACCATGTAATAAACCATCTGCATAACTAATATCCGATTCCAAATATCCATTAGGATAGTAATAGCGATTACGACCATTAAGCTTTCCATTCTTAAAACTTTGTTCCGATTTTAAAAATCCGTTTCCGTAAAACTCGCTAAAATTTTCTTCTACCCTTGCCGCACTTGAGCCATAATCATATTTAACCCTTTTAGTTACTTGTCCATTTATATATGTGTCAATTACTTTAATTGAGCCATCGGGGTAGTAAAGGTACGAGGTGCCATCAAGTTTATCATCTTTATACATAGCCTCAAGTGCAATTTGATTAAAATCATAATAAACTTTTGTTACACCATCCATCTTTCCATTTTTATAATTTCTTTCAACTTCAACTTTGCCATCCTTAAAAAATATTTTTGATAATCCATCAAGTTCACCATTCCTATACTGCCAAAGCCCTTGCAGTTCGCCAGATTTATAATAGGTACTAGTAAAACCATTTTGAATTCCATTTTTGTATATAGGTTCAGACCAAAGTTCACCCGTTTCATAATACCATTGCGATTTTCCCTCAAGTTTTCCATGAACATAATTCCAACGCATACTCAATGTTCCATCTTCAAAATACCAAAGAGAAGTTCCCTCTTCAAAACCATTCACAAATTTCCAATCTTTCCATAGTTGACCAGTTTCATAAAACTCCTGATACATTCCATCCTTTACACCATTAACAAATTCGCCATAGGTTTTTAATTTGCCATTTTTAAAGCGTTCTGTTTTAATCTCTTTTTCATTAGAGTTAGTTTGTGCAGTGAATATTATTGGAAAGAATAAAAGAAAGACAAATAGTGATTTCATAAATATAAGTTCAGAATTTTGAAAAATTTTGAAAGCAATATATAATTAAGTTGTAACATTTTAACAAAAATGTATAACTTTACTTTTAATTATTTAGTGAGGTTTTATGTTTGAAACAGAAAGATTGGTTGAATTTAGTATGTGCGATAGTGCTGGAATACTTTTCTTTTCAAAAATATTTGATTTAACGCATTCTGCTTATGAGGAATTTATTTTAAGAAGTGATTTAGAAAATAATTATTTTGCAAGCGAGCAATTTGCAATACCCTTAGTTAGTGCAAGTGCAGAATACCTTGCTCCTATTGGGCTTCACGAAATAATTGAACTATCAATGTCGGTTACAAAAATTGGCAAGTCATCATTTCAACTCACTACAATTTTTGCTGATGAAGCAGGAAACAAAAAAGCTACGGTAAAAACAACACATGTATTTATCAGTAAAATAAATTCTAAAAAAACAGAAATACCAGAAGAAGTTCTAAATTTACTTAGCAAATATAAAAGCTAAATTATTACGTTAATAAATTCTTGGCGTCTTTAATTTTAATTTTACCCAATTCTGTTTTTGGAATTGTTTCAACAAATTTAATTTTTTTTAATTTTTTGTATGAAGACAATTTCAATTTTAAGTAATTAAAAACATCTTTCTCAGTTAAAGATGATACATGGTTAAGAACAATAAGGGCAACAGGTACTTGCCCCCACTCACTATCGTTAATAGGAAAAACAAATGATTCGTTTATCTCTGGATGCTTGTTTAAAATTGTCTCAATCTCTTTTGGGTCAATGTTTTCGCCACCAGAAATAATTAGGTCGGTTCTGCGTGCTACTACAAATAAATTTCCATCACTATCCAAAAATCCGAAATCGCCTGTAAAATAAAAATTGTTTTTATATTTTTTATTCCACAATTCTTTATTGTTCACATATCCTTTTGCAATGGAACTACTTTTAACAGTAATTTCACCCACAATGTTTTCGCTAACTCTCTTCATTGATTCGTTAACAATTAAAACATCAACTCCTATAAATGGTTTACCGGCAGTTGCTGGATTATCTTTTAAATTATCCCCCCATGCACCAGTAACCATTGCTGTTGTTTCCGATGAACCATATACTTTAACAATTTTCCAACCACCATCCAATGCACTATGTATAAGCTCATCATTGCTAGGTCCACCACCTAAAAACAAATGTCTCAAATTACTATTTGGTTTTATGCCTTGTTCAATAAAGCGTTTTAGCATTGTTGGAACAAGAGAAATAATTGTTGGATTATATTTTTTAATTGCTTCAATAATATCAATTTGCTTTAGCGAGTTTGGCAAAACTAGTGTTCCTCCAGAAAGCAAAGCTCTATTTATAATAGCAAAACCACCAATATGAAAAAAAGGAAGTGATGCAATAAATATATCCGAACTTGAAAAACCAAACGTCTGTGAAATAGAGGTATAACTTTGATAAAGATTTTTATTCGTAATTTCAACTGCTTTGGGGTTGCCTACTGAACCAGAAGTATGTATAATTACCGCTGTATCATTGGGCTTCGGCCCAGTTGTTGATTTAAAATCCTTTCCTTCGTATTTAACATCAAGTTTAATTTGTTTGACGTTTTCTATTTGTACATTTAAATTCTTATCTATTATAATGGATGAGCAATTGGATGTAGGTAGCATTGCAATAATTTCATTTTCGTTTAGGCGTGTGTTTATTGGTACAGGAACTGCACCAATTTTCCAAAGAGCATAAATTGTAATTACATACTCCACAGAGTTATAAGCTAATATTGCAACATTTTTTTTAGAGTTAATACCTTGTTCAAAATAGTATTGAGCCGTTTTATTAATAATGCTCGTAAGAGATAAAAAAGGAATTGAAGCATTATCGCCAATAATAACAAGGCTTTTATCAATCATATTTTTAATTCGTTAAATGCAGGAGGATAGTTGTTTTGCTTAAAATAAATATTACCGTTTAATATTGGGTACTCATCTGTTGCTAAATCATTCTCAAGGAGTGATGCTGTATTTAAGCCGTGTGCAATGTTATTGCTAACAAGCGATGCTAAAAGCACTATGGCAGAACGACCAACAACTGATTCAAATGCAGATGAAATAATTATTTTTTTTCTAAAATTTTCTGCGGATTTTATTAAGCTAATTGTTTCAATTATTCCCCCAAGAATAGAGGGCTTAAGCACTACTGTTGATATATTAGATTTTTCAATTATATTTTTTGCATCGTTGCTATTTTTAATTAGTTCATCAACAGCAATAGGAATGGGGCTAAAATCGGAAAGCATTACAATTTCGTTAATGTCTTTAACGGGTTGCTCAATTAATTCAATTTTATCTTTATCCAAATTGTTTACTGCAATTTCTGCTTGTTGATAATTCCAATTTCCGTTTACATCTATTCTTATTTTTATTGAATCATCAACTCTGCTTGATACTAAATTTAACAAATCAATTTCATCTTCAAACTTTCCAACGCCTACTTTTATTTTAATTGTTTTAAAATTGTTTATGAGTAGGTCATCAATACTTTTAAGCATATCACTTTTTGATGCAATCGGAACTATTCCATTAACTGCAATAACTTTGTCGTGGTTTAGTAATGAAGTTAATTCTTTTCGCTTAATTAGTAGAGAAATAAATGCTTGTTCTACACCAAAACGGAGTGATGGAAGATTGGAAATTGATTGTAATTCTGAAATTAAATCGAAATCCATATTTTTAGCTGTTTTGCTGATTATGGAATAATAGAGTTTGTTTAATTCAACTTCGCATTCCTCATAAGTCTCAATGCTAAATCCTGGAAGAGGCGACACATCGCCGTATGCAACAAAATTATTTTCATCAATAATACTGATTATAAATCCCTTACGTTCAGTAATGGTAAACGAAGAATTTTTAAAAGGTGATTTTAGTTTTAAACTATATGGAACAAATTTAAATTCTTGTATAATCATAATATAATTCCAACAGCAAATAAAAAAGAAAAAAGAATTGATAACTTTGCAGTGAGTTCAAGAGTTTTATTTAAACTTTTTCCTTCCTTATTTTTTATTTCAAAAATTAATTTAATTGCAAAAGGGAGTGATAGCAAAGGGAAAAGTATAAATGGGGAAGTATTAAATTTAATAAAAACATAGATAGGTATAATGTAAGAAAGAAGTACAGAAAAATAATATTGTGTTCGTGCAAATTTTTTGCCAAAAATAACAGCCAGTGTATTTTTGTTTTTCTTTTTATCCTCAATGGCATCACGGTAATTATTAACCACAAGAATATTTGCAATTAGTAATCCAACTGGCACGGAAGCCAATAATGCAAACCACGAATAATGTAATGCTTGAACGTAATATGTTCCCACTGTTGCTACAACTCCAAAAAAGAGAAACACAAAAATATCGCCAAGCCCATTGTAGGCAAGTGGATATGGTCCAGCTGTATATGCATAACCAGAAATTATGGAGATAATTCCAATAAGTAAAATTATCCATCCTGCATGATAAACAAGAAAGAGTCCAAGCAAAAATGTTATTCCAAAAACTGTTGCAATAGCTCGTTTCATTTCTGTTGGAGAAATCCATCCAGCAGCTAAAGCTCGTGTAGGTCCAACTCGGTTTTCATCATCTGCTCCCTTAAGAAAATCGTATAAATCATTTACAAAATTTGTTCCAATTTGGATTAATAGAGAACAAATTAATGCAATAGCTGCAGCCCAAAAATTTTGTTCATTACTTGTATAGGCTACTGCAGTTCCCACAAAAATGGGTGCAGCTGCGGCTGGTAAGGTTTTTGGGCGACTAGCAAGTATCCAAATTTTAAGTTTGCTTCTTTTTATATCTTCTGTCATTTAGCTACAATTATTTGTTTGGCAGGCTGAGTTCTACTCCAGTTAGCAAAAAGTAATTTTGGTTTGCCGATTGTCTGTCTTAAAGATTAATAAACGCTTCTAACTATGCTCAACACAAGTAAATTTGTTTATTTTCCCCAAAACAATTTATATAGAGCCTGATTTTTTTGTAATTAAATATAGTTAGATAGAAAGGAAAGAACAAACAGAGCAAAATTTTTATAAAAAATGGCTAAGTTCTAATTTTAATATCAAAAAGTAAGCTCTTTCACTCTTTTACAATTTACATGTAATTTTATTACTTTGATAACACTTGATTTAATCTTAATACATTTGAGGAATGAAATGAAAAGAGTTTTACTGTTAATAATTGCAAGCAATTTTTTATTGATAAACATTTTTGCACAAATCAAAAGTGAAATTCCAAAAGAGCGAATACTTGATTGGTCAAGGGCAGGAGTTGAAAACAGCATTCCCAGACACAATAATAGAAGTTTAATTAATATAAATAATTTTGTTGGAAGTGATTCTACGTTTGATGATGCTCTACTTAAGGCTATTAAAAGTAGAGGCAAACAAAAATTAAAAGTAATTTATTTTCCAAAGGGAAATTATGTTTTCGTAAAGCCAATAAAACTTGTGTCGGATGTTGTTTTGTTTGGTGATGGTTCTGAAAAATCGCACTTAATTTTTAAGTTAAATAAAAAGAAAGGAAATGCTATAACGCTATCTGGCAAATCACTTAAATCGTTACAATATAAAAAGGAACTATCAAAAGGTGTAAAAGAGTTAACCCTTTCTGAAAACATTAAAAAGTATAGCGAAGTGAATATTGTTGAGGTATATCAAGGGAAAACAGTTTGGGGTAAGTCTTCTTCGGGCAAGGAAAAGCAGTATCAAAAAGGACAAGTAATTAAAATTGCTGAAATTGACGATGATGAAATTATTTTAGCTGAGCCGTTGCGTCTGTCATATTCCGAAAAGGATAAGTGGGGAGAGCCAATTAATATTAAACTTATTAATGCAATAACCAATAGTGGAATAGAAAATCTTTCCATTGAGCGAAAAGATAAGCCCCCTAAAAATTAATGGCACTAACATAAGCAATTACGTATATTTCCGATATTTACCTTTCTTTGTTCTCCGTGAATATTTTCTAGAGGGTTTTCTTTTCGGAAGAGTTTGTTTTCTAATCAACTCTTTTAACTCTCTTTCTACCTGTTGACCATCTATTATAAACTCGTCCCTTTTTGTCAACAAGAAATTGCTTATGATACGAATACAACTCGAAAATGAAATCTCTTTCGGGGGAAAAAGGAAAGTCTTTAATGCTTTCCAAAATAATCTTTCTTATCAAATTATAAGCGGCTAACGAAACATTTAGCTCCTTTTCGAGCATCTGCGGTGTTTTGCTTCTTAGTATGTTTATATCCATTATTGTTTTAACTTCTCTAATACTAATTTCTATATCCCACCTTGTTAAGTATAGAATTTGTATTTCATCTTTTGTGATGCATTTATCAGTTAAAGATGTAAATAAAATGTAGTTTTTACCATCTGGACTATAACATTCTATTCTACGTAATTTTATACTTGGTAATATTTTGTCATTTTTATCAACCCATTTACTTCTTTTTTTAGGAGCTTGAATCTCTATTATCTGGTCTGTTTCTGAATAGCTTTCTATAACTTTATAGTTGCGAGGAGTTTTGCACGGTACTACAAAATGAAGTTTATCTATAAAACATTGGCTTAAAGTCTCATAGCAGCTATATAGTGCATCGAAAAGAATAATTGATTTTTCAGGTAAGTTACTTTGCATAGTCTTAAATGCTTGCAGTTCGCTTATCCCTCTTGATGATAAATTATATTGATGTAATTGTCCAGTTCCTCTTTCTATTATAGCTGTTAATAAGGCTTGGGGATAGGCACCTTCATGTTTGTTCTTTATTGGAAAGTTTGTTTTTATTTCCTTTGTATCTTGCAATTGCAAATATGTGCCGTCAACTTCAAATACACGAAGTCCATGAAAATGTGAATATTTGTTTTTAACATTTTGCAATCTGCTATGTAAAAATAACTTTTCTGTTAATTCTAATGGTAATCGTTTTCTAGCTTTGCTGTATGCCGATGTATTTAATGAGATATTTTCTTTCTTACTTTTAGGTAATCTTTTTTCATGCTTTCGTGGACGACCCATTTTTCTATTGATTGTTTTTTTCCCTTCTGACCTATCTTGCTTTTTTAACTCATCTAATTCTTGTTGAAGAAGTTCTCTTTTCTTTTGATGGCTTGCATAATAAAGAAGTACTGAGTTTTTTAGAGACTTATCTTCTTGGGTTGCAGTAAGCAACATTGTTTCAAGGGTCGTTGAGCTACTGAAAACTCTATCTCGGTGGTTTTCAGTAGTAACATCAGAATAAATCTCTTTTGGTATATGTTTACTGAGAACGGTTAAAAGTGTCTCTTTTTTAAGTGATGATATTTCTGTGCTGATGGATAAAGACCTATTGTTTGTCATATTACTACCTTTTTTTTGATAGCCAATATAATGATTTATTTACTCTTATGTTAGTGCCATTACCCTGTTATTGGGTAACATTTATCTTGAACACGAAGAAATATTTTACCACTTGATGTTGTTGCAATGGTTCGGCTTGTAGGAAACACTTTGAAATGAAAATATTCCCCACCATTTTCGTCTGTTTCAATTATTGCATCTCCTAACCCTACGCTATCTGTTAAGGAACGTAAACGAGAAAGAACATTGTTAACAATTTCTTGAGTAATTGTTTGATTTTCTGGGGGTAGTTTCTCTTTATCTTCAATTCCAATATATAAAACACCACCTTGTGCATTTGCAAAACAAACACAAGTTTCAGCTAATTCTTTTAAATTTGCTTTTGTTCCGTATGCCTTTTTTAAACTTTTATATTCTTTTTGAGTATGTTCTGTTTCCATAATGTCTCGAACTATGATTTTAATTGATTTTGTGATGGACTCTGATTTTTTGGTTTCATCACACATTTAAATTGTAATGATGTGTTTCCAAAATTTATCAGTAAACCTATTTCCATATTATATGCTTCCAAATAATTAATTGCTTGTGCTAAATGGACATCTTCCAGTTGTTTTACGGCTTTTATTTCAAGCATAATCTTTTCTTCAATAAAAAAATCTACTCTTCTTTTGCCAATATCATATCCTTTATAACTCAAAGGCATCTCTTTTTCTCTTTCGTGTTCTAAGCCTTGGATATTTAATTCAATAGACAATGCACGCTGATATATAACTTCTTGAAAACCATTACCAAGATATTTATGCACTTCCATTGCAACACCTATTATTTTGCCTGTAAGTTCCGAATATTTATATTTCTCATTAATCATTTTTATCTCTTTCAATAGTTATAATCATAGTTTTCATAGTCATCATTCCGAATCATAGTTCAAGATTTTTATTTTTCCCGTTACTACTTCCGAAATAAGCGATTGTTTATACTCGCCAAGCAAATCAATTAACTTTTTTGTTTTTTCGGATTTGGTATCTATTCTGGATATTTCCTTTTCGATGGATTTAACTATTTGGGTTTGTTCTTCAAGTGGTGGAATAATTATATCTATATTCATTAGGTTTTCAGATGTTAGTTTAGGTTGTGCAGAACCAGAGACCCAAATAGAAAAGTCATATAATTCTAACAATTCTGAATAGTATTCAATTAAACCATATTTGGATTTAAGAATATGGGCGTGATTATTTACCCAATATTTGCCTTTTGCAATGAAAACTAATCTTTTACTTCGTGTTAAAAGATTTGCCCCATCTTCCCCAATTAATATTAGTGGTTCATCAAAAATATAGTTTTCTACTTTATCAATTATTCCAGATGCTCCATAATAATCATATTCTTTTTCCATCATAGTTCCCCTTTCTGCACCACTAAGCGGAATTCTTCTATGATTTTGAGATTCTAAAATATACTTCAACTTCTTCACTTCCCAATGTTCCGGTATTTCGCCCAGCCAATCAATGCCGCTATCTTTCATTTTAACTCTCTGCACCGTTGATTTGTTTGATTTTGGGATTTCGTTGATTGATTTATTATTATCAGCGTAATCATTTAATCCTTTCCCATCAGCGGTCAGACCTTTGGTAACTGCTTGGTTTATAATGGCTGTTTTTTCTTCTTCGTAGAGTTTGAGCAGTTGTTCTTTTTGCTTTATAAGTTCGTCTATTTCGGCTGTTTTGCGGTCGAGATAGTTGGCTATGGTGGTTTGTTCTTTTTTATCAGATACTGCAAAATAAATTTCCTTTAACACTTCTTGATTCATACTTGGAACCGCTGAACCATACTTATACAAATCAAAATTTATTGTTTTAGATAAGTAGAATAAATATTTAGGAAATATATTTTCTTTTATTATTGTATAGTATGTGGTGTCAACCGCCCAGAAAGGAACTTCTACAAATTGAGGTTTATTAATAGTGGTTCTACCCTTATTGTTGTGGGTAAAGGTCTAAGTTCCCATGGAAAAATAGTATGGCACTTCTAAAATTCTTAAAAGTTCTATAACCTCTACCAACAGATTTCACTTCTTGAATTTTTCCATTTA
>CAMZLW010000030.1 GCA_947311785.1 uncultured Ignavibacteriales bacterium
ATTCTCGTTGAGTCGATTCTAACAATTTATCATTTCGAAACTAAACTATAACTCATTTAGCAATAGTTTTATAGTCGATCTTTCTCGTTTTAGTTTTTTAGGTAATATTCTTTTCGTAAATATCATCACTTCTTAAATTCCCTGAAATATCTTTGGCTAAATGGTAAAATGTATTATTGTGAATATTCAATTTTGTAGCTATTGCCAAATTATCGGCAATACCAATTCCTGCTGATTTTTCTTTATCCACACTAAAAGCAACAATGTTATTATATATTTCTATCTTACCTTTTGCTTCATCAAAAATATTAATTCCGGAAGTTAATCCTGTTTTATCAAATCCCTCAAAATAATTATTTCGTATTATTGCGTTGATAACATTATCAGCTCTAATAGGACTTTTTACACGAAATCCCTTTGCTCCTCTCACAATATTGTATTCCGCTAATAAATTTTTGCAACTCGGATTCTTATTTTCTTCGTTGTTATCAACTATTTTATTTTGTCCAAAGTAGATTGCAGTATATAATGCTCCTTCAAAAATATTTCTACGTGCTATACAATCTTTATCCCCTTCCTTAAACGACAATGCTTGGTTTGCAGCACCAAAGAAGTAACAGTCTTCAACAATAGAACCTGTTGAACTATAAAAATTACAGCCATAATCTTGCACAGCATTAGGATAACTTTCTCCATCTTCTTTTTCCATTACAAAATCGGAAATAAAAGTACAATTTGTTATAAGTACACTATCAACTCTAAATACTTGAATTCCATCTTTACCGTTTTGTTCAAATGTACAATTCTTTATTGTTACGTTATGGGGTTTATTTTTTATTTCTGTTTCTTTTAACAAGTTATCATTCCATATTCCAACATCAATACCAATTAGATAATTAGTTATATGAAGTCCGTCAATAACAACATACGAAACATTTCCTATAATAATTGCCGAACCGTTTGTTCCATCTTCAAGACTATCAGGTCCATCAACTTCCCCTTCTTTACGCGGACCATTAAGAGTTACAGCTCCTTTCTTTTCTGCCATTATTACTATAGGCAATTCTTTTGTACCGTTTTTATTTATTTTTATTGCATATTCATATCCATAATTACCAGGTTTTATTATTAGTGTATCTCCGGCAGTTAATACGGATGTACCTTTTTTTATGGTTCTGAATGGAGAATTTATTTTTCCGTTATTTGCATCGTTTCCTTGTAAAGAAACATAGTATTTGGAATCATTTTCTTTTTTGTTACTACACGAAATAAGCATCAAAGTAATAACAGATAAAAAAATAATAAAAGCGTACTTTAATAAATGTTTCATGCAATTTTTTCCTTGCTTTATCATATAATGATTTAATGTTTTCTAAAATTTAACTCCAAATCCTTTAGCCTTACTATTATGTTTTAGGTAAAAAGGTTTTGTAAGTTTCTGATAGTAAGAACTAAACTTTTTCTTTTCAGGTTTTACTGAGATTGACAATTGGAGAGGAGTACCATTTATAAATTCCGGATTTTCTATAAAATTGTTTTTCAAAGATACTTTGGAATGCTTGCACTTATAAGCTATGTTTTTTTCAAACGAAAAATTTTGTTCCGTATCATCTCCTCTGTATCTGGCTAATTCCAAATCTCTTACAACATTATAAATTGTATTGTTATGAATTAAAACATTTACTTCGGAAGAGCCTCCAAGCTCTAATGAGATTCCAGCGGAATGTTCATTCTTTTTACCGAATGCCAAGATGTTATTATATATCTCAATTTTTCCCAGAGCTTCATTCCAAACATTTATACCGCCGGTATTGTTTGTTTCATCAAAACCTTCAAAATAATTATTTCGTATAATAGCATTTTTACAGTTATCCACCCTCAAAGGACTTTTTACACGGAACCCTTTGGCGGGGCGTACAATATTATATTCTGCAGTTATATTTTCGCAAACGGGATTAGCATTATTATTCGTAGCATCTGCTCTTCTATTCTGCCCTAAATAAATTGCCGTATATTGTGCACCTTCAAAAATATTTCGTCTTGCAATACAGTTTTTATTTCCCTCTTTAAATGAAAGTGATTGATGATGCGCTCCAAAGAAATAGCAACCTTCAACTATTGAATATTTTGTATTGAAAAAATTACAACCATAATCTTGTACTGCTATTATATAATCCTTTTTTTGAATTTTATCGGAAATAAACTGACATTCCGAAATAATTGTACTGTCAACCCTGGAAGTCTGTACACCGGCCTCACCATTATTGTTAAACACGCATCTTTTTACAATTATGCTATGAGGACGGTCTTTTTCGTTTTGGACTTTCCCCATTAAGTTTACTCCTACCGAATAATCGGTAATATAAAATCCATCAATAATAACATAAGAAGCATTTATAACATTAAAAACAATTCCGCCTTTTTCGGAATAATCTTCTTCCCCTTGCTTCCTTAAACCTTTTAATATAACACTTCCCGATCTTTCTGCCATTATAACTATTGGAAATTCTTTTGTTCCGCTTGTTGAAATATTTATATCATATTCGTGTCCGTAATTTCCGGCACTAACAATTAAGGTATCGCCCAAAGATAAAACCGAAACTCCTTTTTTTATTGTTCTAAAAGGAGCTTTCATGCTACCAATATTAGTATCATTTCCGTTTAATGCTACAAAATATTTATGAATACTTTCATCTTTTTTTGTAGTGCATCCAACTGAAAATATGATTAGAACTATTAATAAATATATTTTTTTAATAATTGATAAAGTTTGGTTTTTCATTTTGTTCCTTTAATTAAATTCAACTCCATATCCTTTTGCAGGACTATCAGGCTTAAGCCTAAATGGTTCCGTAAGTTTTTTATAGTAGGCATCAAAATTGTGTTGAACAGGTTTTGATACAATTACTTGTTGAATAGGGTCTCCGTTAATAAATTGCGGGTAACATCTATAATTAGCTTTATTATATTCAAAATCGGTATTGCTTTCATAAAACGGAGTTTTCCACGCAAGATTTTTTTTGAAGTGCCAAATTATATCCGCCTCGTGCCGAAGATTAATAAAATCTGCGGTAACTTTATAAAATGTGTTATGATGAATTTCAACATCTGTTTTATTTTCAAATCCCCAGTCTTGAAAAACCCCGCCTGACATTAGGTTATCTACAGCGAAAGCTACAATATTATTACTTATCTCAATATCACCTCTTGCTTCGTTAAAGATATTTATTCCGCATGTTTTATTTGCGTCATCAAATCCTTCTATATAATTGTAATTAACCTTTGCACCGTCAGTATTATCAATAACTATTGGAGTTTTAGTTCTAATCTTTCGTTTTGGTTCCGCTTGGTTAATTCCATTAGAGGGACGAATGATATTATATTCTGCTACAAGATTTTTACAAGTGGGATTTTTATTAGTTTCGGTTTCGTTTTGCAGTCTGTTTTGTCCTAAAAATATTGCAAAATGCCCTACACCTTCAAAGATATTTTTTCTTATAACACCGTTGGTATCGCCTTCTTTAAAAGAAACACATTGGTTATGTTCGCCATAAAAATAAGAATATTCAACTACTCCGTTATTGCAGTAATAAAAATTTACTCCATAATCCTGAATAGCATTCCAACCGCGTCTATCGGGTAATTCATCTGAAATAAAAGTACAATTTGAAACTAAAACATTATTAACTTTGTAATTTTCAACTCCATCAGAACCGTTATTATGTAGCTCACAATTTTTTATAGTTATATTTTCTTGTTTTCCATCAACTCCAATATTGGCAATACCAACCGAGTAATTGCTTATTTTAAATCCATCTATAACAATGTTAGAAATATCCAAATTGTTAAAACATGCTCCTTTTTCCTCTCCCAAATCCGCACGCTCAACTTCATTCGGTTTTCTGGGTCCATTTAGAATTACGGTACCTTTTTTTTCCGCTTTAACTACTATAGGATTATTTAACATTCCGCTATTTTTAATTCTTATATCGTATTCATATCCATAATTACCGGCGTGAACAATTAAAGTATCTCCGGCAACCAATATAGACACACCTTTTTTAATAGTTCTAAACGGATTTTGTTTACTTCCGTTATTTGAATCATTTCCATTTAACGACACATAATATGTTTCTGCAAATAAAGAAACAGATAAAAAGAAAGACATAAAAAATATACTTATTAACAATTTTGTTTTACGCATTTTAAGTCCAATTATATTTTAAATAAAAAATTACTTTTCGTTATTATTAACAATACCGTCATCACCTTCGTCGCGGTTAGCACTTTTAAGTCGTCTGAACATTTCAAAAAGGTCACGATAGCCACCAATAGCTAACCAAATTGTAATAATTGCAGATAAAATAACAACAAACCACAAATAAAATTGCCAATAACTTAACCAAACCGAATCGATAACATCAGAATTTAGTGCATAAATAGTTCCAAAAAGAAAAATTCCAAAAAATATAAATATATATCCGTAGGAGAAAACAAACATCGATTTATCAACAAAACTAAATTCTTTATCCCATCCGAACATTTCTTTAGCATTGTTTCTAACAATATCTATAAACTTTTCTTTTGGTCTATTTTTATCAATTGCTTTTCGGTTAAGCATTGCCTCAATATCAAAGGGAGTTTTTCTTCCAGTAAGGTAAGACACAGAGGAGTAAGTTGTAATTGTTATGAGCATAGTATAGAAATATAAAATTTGTGCATTTATTGGGAATTTATCTCCTGCAAAGTCTGGCCAAGTATTAACCAAAGTTTTCAAAATACCAATGGAATTTAAGAACTCTTTTGTAATTTCCCATTGATAAATTGCAAACCAACCAAATAGTGCTAATAAAACACCAACCATTGCTGCCACCCAAGCACCTTTTGTATTTCCGTATTTCCAATAAAGCCCACCAATTATAACCGAGCCAGCCCATCCTAGGAATACCGAACCAGTTAATGCAAAGTACATTAAAATATCTTGCTTAACTTCAAAGAGTAAACTAAAAACAAAAATAAAAACAGCAACACCAATTATGGAAACACGTAACCATCGCATATGTTCTTCGGGGGTAAGTTGTTTAATATCCTTTTTGAATATTTGTCGTAAAGGCAGTAATACATCTTGAATAAATATAACTCCCCACGAGTGCAAATAAGTATCGTGGTTAGCAACAAATGCCGAAAAAATAACCGCCGCAAAAACTCCGAATAACCCTATGGGCAAAATTTGTGAAATGGAAACCGTAACCGTAACTTGCGATCTTAACTGTTCGCTTCCAATACTGTTAAGTACCTCGTTTACTTTTGCAGCTTGTGCAGAAAAATCGACATTGTGCAAAAGTGTGAATGCCGCTAAAGCTAGTAAAACTAAAGGGAAGTTCTGAGTTGTAGCACGTAACTTACTAACTACTCGTCCCATTCTAGCTTCATGCGGAGAGCGTGCTGCACCGTAGTAACCTTGTCCACCTTGCCATGCCATAAAATTATACATAAATCCAAATGCCATAATAAGAAAAAAACTTATGTTAAAATTATCAACATCCCCAGCATCCATTGGGTTAATAAGTGACGCATGTTCTGGAGCAGATAAGAGTGCCGTACTTATTTGATCCCATCCAAACGTAAAAAGAATATAAAACCCAATTACAACAAAAACTATATTCAAAAAAGTACCTTGAATAAAGTCTGTTACCATAACAGCAATTTGCCCACCAACTAAAGTAAAGGCAAGAGATATTGCAATTAGTAAAAAAAGTAAAATTAAATAAACCACATCTATTTCCAACGAGCCAAAGGAAATATTCATATTGGTTGGTAGCCCCATAAAGTATTGGAAAAATCTTGCACCAACAGAAGGAAAAATTGCAAAATTAATTATCCCTGCTAAAAAGGCTAACAATCCGGCAAAAGTTCTAAACTTTTTGCTATAACGCATTTCAAAAAATTGCCCCATAGTCATGGCTTTTGTTTCTCGATATCGGTATTGAATAAATCCGGTCATTGCAAGAATTACCGTAACAGGTAAAATCATATTTTGCCACCAAATAGCGGTAAAGCCGGCTTTATAATATACTTCGAACATTGCAACCATAGTGATTGCTCCGAATGAAGCCATATCATCGCCAATACCAAGCAAATACTTTCCTGCAACACGATGTGCCGAAAGAAAATCTACCACACTTCTGGTAAAACGTTTTGTGTAATATGCCGCAAATGAGATAAATGCTATAAAAGCAAATAAAATTATCCAATCAACCCAGTGCATGAACATAAGCAACCTTTCTTTTTTTTATAAATCTTTTCAAAATTATTGAGCACTTTTAAATGCAGTTTCAATTATCTCTAATGTTTTTTTAATGTCATCATCTGTGTGTGAATAACTAACTAACCATGTTCTATCTTTATCCATAAAAACACCTAATTCAAAAATTTCCCGTTCCATTTTAATTACACTATTTAGTTCTTCTTCGGAGATATCGTCATTAAGAATTAATGTAAATCCTACGGGAATACCTTTAAGTTTGCCGGGTATGGAATACTTTTTAATTAAATGATTCATACCATCCATTAGTGTTTTACCACGTCTGTACAGTTCTGCATGAACATTATCACGTTGTAATATTTTTAAGGTAGCTAACGATGCCGCTAATGATAATGTTTCGCCACCCAATGTGGTTGTGATTAATGTTTTATCAATTACAGACATTATTTCACGCTTTCCTGCAAAAGCTGCCAAAGGATATCCATTAGCAATAGCTTTTCCGTAAACAACAAGATCAGGCTGTACTTTATGATATTCTATCCCACCGCCAAGAGCCAATCTGAAACCCGCAAGAACTTCATCAAAAATTAATACGCTACCATACTTATCACATAAACTTCTCATTTCCGGAAAATACTGTTCATCAGGAGGATTATCTTCAAAATTAAATGGAATGGTTATTACTGCCGCAATATTTTCTTTCTCTTTTTCGAAAACTTCTTTAACAGCATCAAAATCGTTAAATGGAATGCTAATAACCAAATCTCTTAAAACTTTGGGAATACCTTCAAACTGAGGAATTGCAGCCATAAATGTATCGTGCCAACCATGATACCCTATTGAAATAATTTTTTCTCTTCCTGTATATGCACGAGCCAAACGTACTGCTGCCGAGCAAACATCACCTCCGGTTTTAAGAAAACGTACCATATCAATTCCGGGAATTACATTTATCATTTCTTTCGCAAGTTCATATTCAATAGGGCTCGGCATTCCGAAAATTGTTCCTTTGTTTAATTGCTTACGCACCGCATCATCTACTTCATCATAAGCATAGCCAAGTATTATTGGGCCGAGTGATGCACCCCAATCTATATATTCCTTTCCGTCTATATCTGTAAATCTACATCCTTTACCACTTTCAATGGTTAGCGGCATAACTCCGTCGTATTCTTTTACAGGGCGTTTGGAACCTGTTTGTGTTGCTTGAGGAATAATTTTTAATGCTTCATTATAAAAATTTATTGCTTTTTCACTTAACATTTTTCACCTAAATAAATATTCTTTAAATGTTGAAAAAAAAAATCGTACTCATAATGCTATTAAACAATGAGTACGATAATATTATTTGAAATAAAATATTCTATTCAAAACAAATGGAATTAATATTCATCCATACTGCCAAAGGCACTACTATATGCACCAATCCTTTTATCCAATTCCTTATTATCATCAGCCAAAAGGCTTTCGTAATTTTCTATTACTTTTTTGAATGCAGCTATATGTAAATCAATATCATCTTTCCAGAATTTTTTAAACCACGGAACTTCAAATGCAAAAGGATTTATACTTTCGGAAACAGGGAGAGATTGATTAAGAAGTGCTTCCGGATTGTTACCTTTATAATTTGCAATTCGTGTAGGTTTACCATGTCCGTAAACATCCATCTTAGTCAATAACGGATGTTTGTGCATTGGTGCAATTAAACCTGGGGAAGTAAAAGAACCTTCTGCATTAATAGCTCTTGTAAAACGAGTTAGAGATAGTCCGCCAAGTTCCTCTGGTACATATTTGAATAGAGGATAATACCAACCACCCTTTGTTGAGCCACTACCCTTTTCTGGTCTTATAGGTCGTATTCCCTTTGTGTTTTCTAGTTGGTCGCAAAAATAATTCATCGCTTTATCTATTTCTGCCATTTGCCCCGGGTAGTTTTTCAACTGAACCAAACCAATAGCAGCGTGTAGCTGGCTTAAACGGTTCTTGTGAGCTCCGCATGGCATTCCTGCATATTTTTTCAGTTCGTCCAATTTAATTTCATCATGCCTTAGATAGTGTCCGTATAAAATTGCACGTTCATAAACTTCTTGGTTATCGGTAAAGAAGATACCTCCTTCGCCAATTGCTAATGATTTAACGCTCATTAATGAAAACGCTGAGGCATCACCAAAAGTTCCAACTTCTTTCCCTTTGTATAAAGCACCGTGGGCATGGGAGCAATCTTCAAGAACTTTAACATTGTGCTTGCGTGCAATTGCCATAACCGCATCCATATCCACAGGCATTCCGCTAAGATGTGTTACAACTATTAGTTTTGTGTTTTCTGTAATTCTGTGTTCAATATCATTTGCATCAATGCACAAGGTATCTGGATCAATATCTGCAAATACAGGTGTAGCACCAAGATTATATGCTTGCAAAACTGTAGCCCAATAGGTACTGCTTGGAGCAATAACCTCGTCCCCCACTCCAACACCAAGTGCATACATTGCTTCTTTTATTGATGTTGTTCCGTTAGGACTTGTTAGTGCATATTTTCTACCTAACGAATTTGCATATTTTGTTTCAAACTCTTTAGTAATATTAAGCCCCGAAATGTTTTCTTCTCTTAAAACTTGAAGAACAGCTTTTTCATGTTCTTCTGTAATAATAGGCCACTTAAAAAGTTCTTCATTTTCTTTTTCGATTGTTTTTTTGCCGCCAAGTATAGCTAGTTGGTTTTCCATTCTGTTTTCTCCTTTTAATATTATATCTATTTAAATTTTATAGTTCCAAAAAATCTTGGCAAATGAAAATTAGGGTTTTCACTTTTAATTTTATTCCAAGTTATGTAATGTGGGTTTGAAGTTGCATCGGCTGTTTTATAGAAATTTGCCCTCCAAATAACACCGTGTGCAGGACTGTTTACTTTTACATATTTTTTTAAAATGGATATTGGAATTTTGCATTCCAGAGTCCATTTGGTAAGCTTATGAATCTCTTTGGGTATTGCACCTAACAAAGTATGAGCAATTTCAATTTTCTTTATGTCATTAGTATCTATATCAATAACATTTTCTTTAAATCTTATTTGATGTTTAAAATATGGTGTACCTATGCAATTTAATTCCAAATTAAAATATCCCTCGGAGATATTATTACTTGGTGTAAAGAAAAATTCAACGGCACTATCACGAAAAACGTAATCGTTTATTTGGGTTCCAACAGCCTTTATATATTTTTCATTTACATGAAATATTATATAAATATTTTCATCATCGTAAAGCATTTTAACAAATGTTGTAGGTGAAAATTTTGGATTTTCCCCAATGTTATTTGTAATTTTAATTGCTGCAACATTTTCCCATTCGGGTTTATTCCAATTGGCGTCTATGGTTAAACTATCTTTTAAATGTTCAACTATATATTCGGAGGTATTGTTTTTTATACCATTATTAGTACAGCTCTGTGTAACAACAAGAGCAATAATAATTATTACTATATTGCTTATATACTTTGATATTTTCAAGTTATTAGTGATGGTAGTTTTGTTAAATATGAGAAGGCTTTGAATAACCCATTATTGTCATTCTGAATTTATTTCAGAATCTCTATTTTAGGGCATAATAAAGCTTTATATGCTTAAACTAGTTCAGCAAGACACATTTTTTTGGTTATTCAAAGTCTTCTATAAAAAGTAATATCTTGTAGTTTAGAGTTATTAATTATCTTTTAGTATCTGGAAAATAAATTCGTCTAATTGTTTTATCTTAGATTTGTTTAATTTGATGTCATTTGCTTCGGTAGCAATTATATCAATACTTTCTCTAACATCTGCTCCATACCACTCAAGCCAAGATTTCATAACTGTTTCGCTATTTCTAAATCCTGAATCGGAAGCAATGTTTAAAATAAAGGCATATTTATTTTTTAACATCGGTTCGCAAGCAAAATATGCGTGTGTTCTATCAATAAAATTTTTTGTAATTCCTGGAGGGGAAAACCAATATACAGGGACACCCCAAACCGTAATATCACTTGCTTTTACAGTATTAAAAAGTTTTTCAAATTCATCTGTTTGATTAGTGCAATGTTTTAGTTCCATACATTTGCGACAGCCGTAACATACATCAATATTAAAATCAATAATATTATAAATATTTACTTCAATATTTGGTTGAGCATTTAGCTTTTCAAAAACATATTGCATTGCAAAGACAGTATTACCCTTTTTACGTGGACTTCCGTTGTAGATTGCTACCGATTTCATTTTGTTTAAAATCTGCCACCCAAAGAAAAGCGGATAGGATTTTCAAAAAATCTGGCACTTTTTGTATATGAAAAATCGACTGTTATTTCAGAGCCAACAACACTAATTTTACCGCCAAAGCCAAGCGAAAACTGGTTGCCTTTGTAGTCAAATCTATTCCATGGGTCTTTTGTGCCTTGATTAAATTTATAACCACCCCTCAAAGCTATTGTATTCATAATCCAAATTTCTGTACCAACTTGGTATCTCTGTTCAAAATCGTTCTCAAAAGTTGCCTCTCCGCTAAGTGTAACCCTCATAGGACTCCCAATATCTTGCCCATAAACTTCTGCTGCCACACCAATGGAATAAACAATAGGCATTTGGAATAAAATCCTATCGGGGTATTGAGCCTCCGAACCAAAATTTCTCAAATTCATTGCAATACGGATGGTTTCAAAGTTTGTGTAATATAATGAACCAATATCTAACAGAATATTACTTGCTGACAAATCCATAATTGTTTCATTAACATAATTAACTTTTATACCAAGGCTGAACTGCTCGGATATTTTTGCAGCATAAGTTAAACCAATGGCATAATCGTACATTGAAATATTTCGTCCTGTTAATCCATTTGGGTCAGATGATAACGGACTCCGCTCAGGTGTTGCTTCTGGCACAAGCCCTACTAAACTGATACCAATATAGTTAAACCCACCTATAAACATTGAAGCTGCCGCAGTATAAAAATCTGAATTTACTAACCACTTTGTTTTAGAAACATTTACTGCATAGTTACCTGCTTCGGTTATTCCTGCTGGATTTATGAATATTGCATTAATATCGTTTGCAACTGCTGAAAAAGTATTTCCCATACCAGCAATACGTGCTGTTGGAGTAATTTTTAGAAATGTAAACCCAGAAATACCAGCTTTAGAGTATAGTGATTTTTCCCATGGATTATCAGAACTTAAAACCGAAATATTAAGCAACAGCAGTAAGAATATAATGTATGATAAGTGTTTTTTCATTTGACTTCCTTAATAAAATTTAAGTTGTTATCCCATTCTGTTTTTTATTGAAAGTAATATTTAACTGATGCACTAAAAGTTACATATTGTATTGGAAATACTTTTGTTAATCCTCCAATATCTTCAGCATCTTTCTTGAACCCTTTACCTTTATATTTATATGCTTCCATTGGGCGTAATTCACCAACAATAAAATTATATTTTCCGCGTAAATCTATTGCAATATTATCTGCTACCGAAAAATCAATTCCACCGCCAAAATTAAAACCAAGAGAAACTCTGCTATCTTCAAACGTTTTCATAAATACTTTTTTATGTTTATAAATTGGTTGTCCCCCATATAACAAACTATCAACTTCATTTTTATAAAAATAAAATCCAAAGCCTCCTGTAATAAATAATCTTGATTTTAGAAAATTTATTTCATCAAAGTACTTAATAGTGTTAACGGTAATAGAATGCACTGTCATTCTTGATGCTCCACTACTGGAGTACAGAGAATCGGCATAAGTTTGTTTTGCATCGGGGTAAGTTTGCTTATCTACTTCTGCGTAAGGAATATAATTGCCATTAGCATCTGTTAAAAACATTGGTTTATTATTTGCATCTTTATCCACAAAGGCATATTTAATTTGCGATTTTGCAGCAAACATTCTCTTGGACATTGTGCTGTTAAGAAACACATTATAATTATATTCTATTTCCAACTCATTATTTTGTGAAGTATTAAAAATAATTTTACCTCCTGTAAGAGCAGCACCTGAATACCAATTTTTCAAACCCGATAAAGGGATGTCGTATCCCCCTACTAAGCCTATCCCCCAGCTATTTTGAGCATGTAATTCTCCAATTAAAATTAGAACAATCAGAGTTGTGAGTAATAACTTTATTTTATACATGTTTATGTTCTCCACTAAAATTTTCATTTTATCTAACAATTGCTAAAGTTCCTCTTCTTATTTCTCCTTCAGAGCCAGGGGTTTTAGACTCAACAACCCAAAAGTATATTCCCGATGAAATTTTTGTTACTAGATTCCATGTTTCAAAATTAAATGTTTCTGTGCTTGAAGTATAATCGTTATGTTCAATATATTCCACTAAATCGCCAGCAGAAGTAAATATGTAAATATCGCAAACAGGGGGTAACTGGCGAAAATCGACCTCTTTTCTGTCAGCACCCAACATATGAGCAATATCTCCAAGTATATATGGGTTAGGAGTTACGTAAGGTGCAAATGTATCCACTGTACGGTTAGGGCGTTGCATTCCATAGGTTCTTTGCATTGGGGCGGCGAGTCCGCCTTCAAGCCCTTCTTCAACATGACTGGCAATATGCTCTGGCAAATTACTCCATTGCCCTGCATTATGTCCTTGTGCAAAAGATCTAACAGAATAATAATAGTTAAAACCTTCTCTAGTATTCATATCAACCAAGTAATAATCCTCACCGTTAGGACCTTCGCCCGGAGCATAATTAAAAACAACTGAGCCAGTATCAGATAATGAAGTTTTACTATTTACGGTTGCAATAAGTTGGTAGTCGCTACCTCCTAAAAATGTTGAACGATAAATATTGTATCCTTCAATATCGGCATTTCCATAATCAGGGTTTACAGCATCGTCGGCACTAGTCCACCATAAAGTATTATGCCCATTAGCCTCAATACCTTCGGGAGCTGTTCGGGGCGTTCCATCAACAAAAAGCCTAACATCAGGTGGTGCCTTAGGAACATTGTAATTATTATCGTAAGCAAATTGAGCTGCATCAATATTTTGCTTTAGTGCTAATTTACCTTTTGGCAGATCGGTAATTTTTCCATTTCTACTCCATGTTGTAATATCTTTTTCGCCAACAATTTGTGCTGCTGTACCACCAACTAAGGCAAAAACAAGTTTAGCACTTTCTCCATGAGCTAATTTATAAGGACCATAAAGCTGACTATGCCAATTGAGTCCAACCTCGTCGGGATTTACATCAATAGTTTTTTTACTAACCATATTATACATTTCTTCTTCAGATTTACTACCATAATCAGGCACTTCGGTATCGTTTTCGCCCAAAATTGACCACCAATGTTCGCCAACAGGTTGCTCCCCCGAAGGTTCAACAAATTTGTTTACATCATCAGTATTAAATTGAAACCTACCCGGGTTGTTAGAATATGCAATTGGTGCTAAGCCAATATATTGTGGAGCTTGAAGCATATTTTCATTTTGCCCAATATTGGCACCATCAACAGCTCTATCTCTAAAATATGGTTCGCCTGTATCATTCCATTCTTTGGTAGATTCATCATCACCATCATATTGGTAGCTAACTTTATATCCACCTAATACAGGGTCTGCTTCGCCCGGTGCATCAGAATATTTATACCAATCGTCCAACGATGCTAATTCATTGTACTGAAATTCAAATCCTCTCCAATTATCCCCCATAGAACCTATTTTAAGAGCTTGCACAAGAGAAAAATAGACTTCATCTATACTTCTTACCACATCCGTTTGACCGTTTCCAGTAGTATCACCAGTATTCTTAAAAGTAAATTCAAAAACATTAAAATCATCAAAATCTTGATAAGAATATCCAAAAACTTTTTCTGTTATTTCAATACCTGAAACTTTATTAACCCATTTGCTAATAACAATTTGTTCAGGCCAATGGCGTGATGTTGTTGGGCTTGGTATGGCTTCGCTATATTTGTTAAATCTATGATTTCCAATATGGATATTTTCTGCATTATTTACTCCAGCATCTAAAATGGGTTGCCAAAATCTGTTGAAATATTGTTCATCATTTTTCCAATTTCCGAGATATGGATAATAACTAGGAGTCGTTATTCCCCATTCGGTACCCGACATATTTGTCATTTCATTTACAGTATAGCCTAAATTTTTCTCGTTATTATCTCTTGGATCATAAAAAATTCTGATGTTATCTTCTTCTTTTATTGCTCCGGGTCCTGTCCAAGTAACAACATTGGATTTATCTCCAATTTGTGGCGATAAAATCCAAACACCTTCACCATGCGAATTATTATATCCCTGAGAACTATTTGCAAGTGTGCCTTTACTTTCTGGCTTAATTCCATACCATTCACCCGATGTAGCATCCGCCCAATTATTAACCGTAAAATTCCACAAACTCGGGTAATTACAACCTGTAGCTTTTCCTACATTTATTTTTCCTTCTTCTCCTATATCACTTGAAAGTAAGGAGCGGGACATCCACTGCGAATTAATAGCTGAAAGGGGAAAAAGAACAATAGCTATAAGTACACTTACATATTTCCTATTTAGTAAAGTTCTTGGTGTTTTTTTTCTCATCTATAATACTCCAAATATTTTATTTTTCATATCTTTATATAACTTATAGTACTCATAAGTGTTTCATGATTAAAATTGAAGACGAACTCCAACCCTTACTCTTCTTGGCGAACCATGGTATCGCCATAATTCACCTGTATCACCATATTTAACAAAGTATTTATTATTTGGTTTAGCTGTTACCAATCCATACTTTATATATTCCGTTTCACTTTCAACAACATGTGCATCTTTTTGATTAAACACATTCATTACATCTATAAATAAAGTGGCATTAACAAAACTATTAAAAGTTTTTGAAAGTGAAATATCCGAATTTGTAAATAAAGGAAGTGTACGTATTTCTTTTACTTTTGAATCTACTGGACGATAATAAAAATCTGTTCCAGTACTCATTTTATAAATGTAATTAAACGATAAATTACTAAGTACCGTACTTAGCCAATCTGGACCTAATTTAAAATCAGCAGGAGTTGCAAAAACGAAAGAAACTTTTCCGTAACTACCTGGATTTCCTTTTTTGTATTGATTAAAAGGTGCTTCATACGCACCACTTCTTGATTCAAATAAACCAGCTTCCCCAGCTCTACCACTTGCTCTCTGCAATGGGTCTAGCCAAGCATTAGCAAAATATTCCCAATCTCTACTTCTCCTAATTCTCATTTCATTTGCGTAGATATTCGCCCATTCGTCCATCTCGGCTTCTGTAGGTTTTATAGGTATTTCGGCTCCTGTTTCTGGATCAATTCTAAATTTATCGTAAAATACATAGTTACCTTTATACCAATCACTACCATTATAATTTTTTGAGGAATAAAAGAACTTTTCATCAGGATAGATTATTTCATCACTAGTAGAACGCCCTGCAGCAACAGATTGAGCCCACTCCATATTGTAGGCAAACGAAAATGAAAAATATTTACTAAAACGCTTCCTAACAGAAAACTCTATTCCTCTTGTATCGCCCCAAGCACCATTAGAAACGGTTGCAAACCAGTTATCATTTGACGATACTTGTTTTAGTTCATCTAACTGTCCGTTTAATCCTGTATTAGCAAACATATAAAATTGGTCCGTTTCACTTTTATAATATATAACAGCACTTACCGTATAATCTTCATAAAAATTATAATCGGCTCCAACTTCAAAATTTATACTTGTTTCTGGTCTTATAGAACCTGCTTGTTTTCCAAAATAGGAACCAAATGCAGGTTTAAAACTATTATATTTTTCTGCAGGATCAATTTTACCATTTTCATTTAAATCGAAATCCGTTTCGGTTCTAGCCCCGTATGTTTTTCCGTAAAACCAGAAAAGGTCAGGAAGTTGACGAAAAACACCTATAGAAAAATGGATAACGGCTTTATCGCTAATTGGATGCGCAATACCAAGCCTAGGACTAAAAGTAAAAATTGATGGCACTTCTTCGGTTGGGGCATAATTTGCTCTGGTCAAAGTAGAATACATTGTAGAACGTAACAACCCTGCGTGAAATATTTCCTTACTGTTCGGATTAAAATAATCAAAACGCCCACCTACATTAATTATTAATCCTTCAAATTCTAATTTATCCTGCAAATATGCCGATAGCTGTATTGGTTTTACAGGTTTATTTAAACCGTTGGAGCCGGGTCCACTTCCATAATATACTAAGCGTCGTCTGTAAGTACCTCGCCCACCAGAAGTTGAAGCACTTTCATATTGTGTTAAAAAATTATTGAAAAATATTCCGTTAAAACCTAATTTAACCATATTATGTTTATCAATCTGACTGGTTAAATCAAATTTTAGTTCTAACCTTTTGCGTTTAGAAACTGTCCAAAAAGCACCGTCTCTACCAGCATTATAATATCCTATTCTGGTATTTGCTGTTGTTAAAAGTGGTACCCCTATGGTATCAACATCTGTTTGCGAGTATCCTACTACTACATCATAGAAAGTTGTTGGTGAAATAACATGAGTTAAACGAACAAACCCTACAACATCTCTGTTAAATTGTTTTCCACCTGATGCCCATTTTTGAGGAAGAAATAAATTTTTTCCGAACTCTTCTTGATTTCTTATTCCTCCACTTACTAAAAGACCACCTTGATATGGGTCGTAGTAATCAGCACGGAAAGATGTAAACTGATTTATTATTCCACCAATCTTTAATTTAATTTGTGGCAACACATTAAAACTTATATTTCCAATTCCCATAAAATTATCTGATGATGGAACGAAACTACCTCTGCTATCTATAAATCCATGTTCTTGCACAGAGGGAAATTCGGAAGCAAGTGCTTCGTGTCTTCCACTTATAAAAAACTTCACATCTGGAAGAAACGGAATATGCCCACCCAAAGACCCCTCAAAGGTTTGCCCACCTATACTTGTGTAATCTTCTCGAACATAAAATTTATTGCCAGTTAACGGATTTATTGTAGATTTTTTTTCATCTTCTGGAATATATTTCCAAGCTTTATCTTTTAACATTGGGCTATCATATATATTTGCACCCCAATGTTTTTTACCAGGCAAATCATATTGATAATTGAACCAACCCTGATATTTGTTTTTACCTTCTTTTGTGTACATCGAAATAATACCACCATTTGCATTACCATACTCTGCTGGCATTGCTCCTGCTTGAACTGAAATTTCTTCTACACTACTACTAGGAATATCTGAAATACCGCTGGAACCAGTAGCAACACCATTAAACCCATCATAGTTATTCATTAATACGCCATCAATAACAGTTTTAATATCAGAAGAACCTTGCCCGCCATTCCAGCCTGTGGATAAAACTTGAGGGTCATCACTACCTCTAATACGTTTAACACCATCAATACTTACCCCAGGCATAAGTGCAACAAATTCGGATGTAGTTTTGGCAATTGCCAAATTCTGTATGTCATCAGAGGAAATTGTACTTACAGTTGAAGTTTGATCTTTTTGAACTAATGGCTTTTTTGCAACAACTACTACATCTTCGCCCAAACTTATAGCTGCATCGCTTAATGAAAAATCGATAGTGGTTGTTCTATTTGCAAAGACTTTTACATCTTTTACAACTTGAGCTCCAAACCCCATCATTTTTGCCTTCAAAGTATAAACACCTGGTGGAACATTAAGTATTACAAAGTATCCATCTATATCTGTAGCTGCACCTATTAGCTCCCCTTCAATCATAACATTTACACCTATTAACGGTTCTTTAGTAGTACCATCAATAATTTTTCCTACAATTTTGCCTGTAACACCTGCAAGTGTTATAGAAACAGAAAATATAGAATAAAATAGAATTAGATTATACTTAAAAAACTAAAACAAAAAAGGAGAAAAGAGGTGTAAGATGCTTATTTTTAGATAGTTAAAAAGAAAAATATTGCAAACAAACACCACTTTTCA
>CAMZLW010000031.1 GCA_947311785.1 uncultured Ignavibacteriales bacterium
GACTGTTACTTTGTCAACTTTCCAATCACTACCAAAATTTAATAATAAATTAAAAAAATCCTCTGAAAACACGGCACACCTTTTTTAATGCAAATTTACTAATTCCACAACAATAAGGGTAGAACCAGTAAATTTAAAAGTGTTGTTTTACCACACCCCGAAGGTCCAACAAGTGCCGTAAATTCCTCTTTTTCAAAAGTTAAAGAGATGTTATTTGCTGCAAGAATTGGGAATGAATCTTCATCATATATTTTGGTTAACTTTTCTGTACTTATAATACTCATAAATTTTATCCAATTATTTTTATTTACCGTTCATTGCTTGGGTACACAAGCACTATTTTTAATTATCAATTCTAAATTGTCAATTATAAATTAGTTAAGCATCATGTCTTACAGCTTCTGCAGGATTAAACTTTAGTGCTTTACGTGCTGGCATTATTGATGCAAATATTGCCGTAACAATTACAAGTCCGCCAATTAGGAGGTAGTAAACGAAATCTAATTCTGGATACACAAAAGAGCTATACCCTATTGAGTTTAACCCTTCTGCTATTGCCGATAAATCAATTCCAGTAATTCCTAATATTGTAATCGAAATCCAACTTAATGTAAGTCCAATCATTCCTCCAGTTACAGAGAGAAAAATAGTTTCTAACATTATCATAAAAAAGACTTGGGCTTTGTTCATTCCTATTGCCATCAGCATACCAATTTCTCTAACCCTTTCCATTATTGCCATTAGCATTGTGTTAATAATTCCAAAACTGAGTGCAACAAGAATTATAATTACAAAAATCATTGAGTATTGAATTGTCATTTCGTTCATCATTTTTAGAACTGGAGAAAGCTCCTCCCAAGTTCTAACAACTAATTTATTCTCTGAAACTTCTTTGTCAAAAAGAGTATTAATCTTTTCTGATACGTGAGTCGTTAGGTTGTTATGTTTGAGCAACACTGCTATTTCTGTGGCTTCAGTTTCTTTTATTCCAATAATATTTGCCAAATCTTTTTTCTGAACAAAAACATTTATCAAATCAAAATTATTATTATTTGTTTTGTAAATTCCTGCAACCCTAAAAGCCGAGTAGGAAATATCCCCCAAAGTATTTTGTATTGTTACAACAATTTTTGAGCGAACTTTTACTTTTAGTTTGGATGCAAGGCTTTCCCCTATCACTACTGGGTTTCGTAATTTTGTATTAAAGTAAGTTCCATCAATAAGTAGAGTGTTGATGTTTGTAATTCTTTTTTCTTCTTCTACATTAATTCCTTTTATAAATACACCAGTACCGGTAGTAGCAGAACTTACCATCGCAGGGGAAGTAATTCGAGAAGTAACTTCTGCCACACCTTTTATCTTTCTAATTTTTACAACTTTTTGTTTTGGATTATTAATAACAAATTTAATTTCATCGTTAATCAAAAATTGTGGGTGATGAATTTGTATGTTAGAAATCTCTGAGTGAATTGCCGAGCTTACTTGCTGTTGCACCATTCCCTTTGCAAAGGCGAGGTAGAAAATTCCACCAAGCAAACCAATAATTATTGATGCAATAACTATTGAGCTTCGTAATTTATTTCGCCAAACATTTTTCCATGCAATTGAAAATATCATCATTAGCTCCTCATTGCTTTTAATACTTCAAATCGGAGTATTTTTGTTAGTGGATATAGTGATGCAATAAATGCAATTATAATTACTGCCAAAGTTTGATTTATAAAAATATCGGCATCCAACGAAAATGGCATTATTGGTTCGGCTCCAAACATTTCCATTGCTTGTGCCATTTCGCCAGTTAGTGGAACTGGGTTATAAAAATAATAGAGCAAAATTGGATATGTAATTATTAGTGAAATAATTAATGCAACAACTCCAATCATAATTGTTTCATACAACACAACAAGAAATAATTTGAACTTCTGCATTCCAATTGCAACCATAATTGCAAACTCTTTTTGGCGTTCCATTGTCATCATCATTATTGTTCCAAACATCCCAAAGCCAATTACCATATAAAGAATGCTGAGCATAATTTGTCCTCCAACGTCATCTGTTTCAATTACTTGAACCATCTCTTTGTTTAACTCCTTCCAATCCAATACTGCATATTTGTCGGAAAGTTCAGATTTAACAGCATTCACGGTGCTGTTCAAATCATCTGGATTTGAAATCATCACCGAGTAAGTTGTAACTCTATTATAAGCAGAATAAAAATCTTGCCCAGCTTTGAGTGGCATATATATTAATTGATTATTCAATTGAGGAATGGGGAATTTAATAATTCCTTTAATTCTATATTTTGCTGCTGCAGTTACACCGTGATAGCCTTGTCCTAACAGCACTAAAGTATCACCAACATTAACCTGTAGATACTTAGCTAATTTTTCTACAACAAGAACTTGATTATCTTCGGCTGATAAATAGTTGCCACTAATTAGTTTGTCTGACAGCTTGTTTAATTCATTTTCAATTTTAGGTTCTGTCGCAATTATTATAGCTCCCTTTGTGTGCTTGCCCGATGAAGCTAATGCAAACGATTCAAGGCGAGGAGCAACAATTTCTACTTCTTTATTCTTTTTTATTTTAGAAAGTAATTTGGACGTGCTTATAAAAGTTTTATCAACCGACTTGTTTTTCCAATACCCATTTGCTTGAATTTGAAAATATCCGGTAGATAATTTTACTGCATTACTAATCATATTTTCGTAACTGCCTTTTTGCATGGAGCGTGTAAACATTGCCATGCACGCAGCAAGTATAATGGAAGTCATAGTAAGTATTGTTCTTCGCTTACTACGCCAAAGGTTTCGCCATGCTATTTTTAGTAGTTCTTTCATGTTGCTGTAATTCCTAATTAAGTCTTGTCATCCCATCATACTTTATAGAGTGAGATTCCCAATAAGAGAATTCCGAAAAGCGATGCCATAGTATAATTTATTTTACCTTTTTCATATTCTGTTGTGAAAAGAATCTATCAGAAATTGGCTTATCAAAAACAATAGTGCTGTATTCTAAAATGGTTTTGTTGCCTGGTTTATCTGCTGGAATCATTTCCATTTTTGTAGGTAACATTCTATCGCCAACATTTTTAATTTTGCTTCCAAGCATAGTGTTTACAAGCTCAAGTGTTTCATCAAAGTATTCAACTTTAATTTGTAGATAGTGAGCTTTAGTAATCCACATTACTATTTTACCCCACACAACTGGTGCATCTGGTTTTGGAATAAATTCAATCTTCCAAGTTTTGTTATTGTCAATTGTTTCTTCGGCAACAATGGTGTGTTTATAATCTGTAACAAGCGACGATTGTTTTAATAAATCGTCATTAGTAAAATCGGAACCCATCCAAGATTGCATCATCATTGATGGAGGAAGCTTAATCATTCTTCCTATTGATGGCATCCAATTCCAAAGTTCGTGCTTTCTCTTCAAGAACACTTGCCCCTTATCTCTTGCAGGTGATGTAATATATATCAAATAATAATCTGTTCCTTTCGACCACGATTTCATTTCAACTTCTCGCGACCAGTCTGGACGCATAACAGTCATTTTACTTACACCTTGTGATGTTATTCCTAAATTATTATCATTAGATTTTTTTACAATTTCTTTTGCCGTTTGTCCTATTGCAAAAGTACCTATTATCAAAAAGAGTAAAATTGTTTTTATCAAAACAGTCTCCAATCTTTATAAATGACCAAACGTTCAATTAAAACATAGTTGATTATTATAAATAAAGCAAGTGAAAAAATAATATTTGCTTTATTGAGTCAAAAGCAATACTTTTTGACTGAACAAATAGTCAATTAAAAATAATATGCCACGTACAAAAGAACAGTTTGAAAAAATACGAGAAGAAACTAAATCAAAAATTCTAAATACATCATTGGAATTATTTGCAAAAAAAGGATACTCTAATACATCCATTAGTGAAATTGCACAGTCTGCAAATATTTCTAAAGGCTTGGCTTATAATTATTTTAAGAGCAAAGAGATGTTGATGGAAGAGGTAGTTAAAATTCTGTTTGTAGAAATTGGCAAAATGTTTGTAGAAATAGATGTGTTAAAGAGTCCATACGATAAACTTCACAGAATAATAGATTTAACAATTGATTGGATTTTAGAAAACGCTGATTTTTGGAGACTTTATGCCTCCCTTTTAATGCAAGAGGATACAAAAGTAATTGTTGAAAAAGTTGCTGGTAATTTTATGGCTGAACTATTTGAGGATATTGAAAAAATATTTCGTAAAATAAAAATAAAAAATCCAGCAGCCGAAGCAAGAATATTTGGTTCAATTATGGATGGCATCAGTTTTCATATTCTGTTTATGGGTGATAAATATCCAGTGGAGAAAACTAGAAGATTTTTGAAGCAGAAGTATAGTAGAGAAAACTTAATCTAAAAAAATAAAAATTGCTTGTTACTATGGAGGCAATAAATTGTGGCTAAAATTATAATTTAGGTAAAAGCAATGTGTCATTCTTAAATGCTTTTGTAAGGGATTTATTCAAAAAGAGAGATTCCCTCAAAGGAGCAGGCTGTTTAGAAGCATAACGGAATGACAGCATATTTAAATGCGATAATAAATGTTGTTTAATTACCGTCTATTTAATAACTCTTAATCCGTAGTATTGGATAGAATAATAAAATTACAAAACTGCTAATAATAATTCCTACGCCAACACTAGACATATCTGCAATTAACCCAATTGATATCATAATTGTAGCTGCAAATAGTGAAGCAAGTTGCGACTGCACCGAAAGGATTCCCGCATGAATTTTATCATTACATTTTTCAGTTATGTTTGCAACTCCAGAGGGTTTGCGACCATTTTCAATAGACAATACAATTACAAATAATATTACTGCAAATGCCGAATTAAAAAATTCCATAAACACCCCACTAATTAAACCAACAATAATTCCAAAAAGCAAAGTGAAATTTAAGAAAGCAGTTTGTGAGTCAAAAAGGTTTTCAATTTTTGAAGCTCTGCGTGATACAAACGAATTAACAAGAAAAATAACAAAATAAATTAACCCCAAAAATAGAGCGGTCTTTTCATCATTGGACAGATATAAAAATAATGGAATTGACAGAATTAACGATTTCAAAAAGGGTTGAATAAAATCTTTAATTGCCTTGTAGTATCCAGAGTATATTGCAGAATTTATTACTGAGTGTAGTAGAGTTTTACTCTTAACTGCTTGAATAAACGAAGTTGTAATAAACTTAATATTCCCCTTTGTTGATAGGTGCTTTCTTTGACCTTCATCCAAATATTTAGGAAAAGAGAGGACGTTAAAAAAATCTATTAAATATGGGATAATTGAGAAAAGAAAAATTGCGTCAAGATTTTTGTTGAAGAAGAGAAGCACTCCACCAGCAAGTGACGATATTGCACTTCCAAACTGAGACCACGAGCGTGTGTGTCCGTAATATTCTACTTTATAATTTATTTGGTTTGTACGATTTAGATAATCTACAATCATTGCCTTGTTAATACCAGAGCGGATTGCATCGCCCAAAGCATAAAATAACATTGCAAAAAGAAATAGAGAAAAACTGGAGTATAAATAAAAGATAATGAATGCTATAATGTAAATAAGAAATGAGGATGCAAGAGTTTTTCTTCTGCCAAGTGCATCGGCAATAATTCCAGAGGGGATTTCAAAAAGATTAATTGCAATTTCTCTAACAGCGTATAAAGTTCCAATTTCTAAAAAGGAAATTCCTTTGCTCATAAAATAGAGTATAAAAAATGGTTCAAAAAATCTTAGATTTTTCATGAACCCATAAGCACAAAATTTGTAGTATTGTTTATCTTTTATAATTTTTGATATATTCATTTTACTGCCAACTTACTAAGGGCATTAGGGAAAAAACAGAATAGAATCTTAGCGTCTTTGTGCCTTTGCGGTAATTTTAATAATGCTACAAAGCAACATTAACACCTGAAGCAAAATCAATTTCAACGGTTACATTTCCAAAAGTGCAGTTTAGCAAATGTCCACCACCAGAAAGATTATCTAATAAAACATGTAAATGAAACCCTGGAAAATTTACGGCATCAAAATAATCTGGATACCAAAACCCAATTACAGTTCCACTAACATTAGTAAAATTAAACTCCGTTTGGTTAGCAACAATTTCTGCAAGCGAAACAGATAGGTTTGCTACTTTATCTACGCTACGGGATTTTAGACTTTGAAATTCCCCTGTTATTCTAATAGCTAAAGGAGTGTCATATTTTTTGACTAATAATTCTAAAAGCGTTTTTGCAGAATCAAGTGAAATATTTTTGGGAAGTGAAAAAGATGTATCGGATATAAAAAATTTTGTAACCACAAACGGTGATAGTGCCTTGGCAGGCATATCGTTTATTTTTCCATTTGTTAAAACTTGATAAACATTTCCGTTTTGTATAACCATTTCGCCATCAACCATGTTAAAGGTTCCAAGACCAAAATTACCATTTTTTTTAATTTCATTAACGGTTAAAGTTCCAACATAATCATTCTTTAGCAATCCATTTTTAGTAGAATATTGAAAAATATTATCCGTTTTTTGCGTCTCTGCATCTGTGTTAATTTCGTTTACGCATGAAGAAATTGTTAGAATAAAAAGGAGGCTAATTATTGTTTGTCGAGTAGACATAATATGACTCCTTAATTTAATTTTTATAATTAAAGTGAGGAGTTTCAATGCCCCTCACAGAACCGTACTTGTAGATTTCCCACATACGGC
>CAMZLW010000032.1 GCA_947311785.1 uncultured Ignavibacteriales bacterium
AATTCAAGAAGTGAAATCTGTTGGTAGAGGTTATAGAACTTTTAAGAATTTTAGAAGTGCCATACTATTTTTCCATGGGAACTTAGACCTTTACCCACAACAATAAGGGTAGAACCTTATTAATAAATACGATATTAATGAAGCTGGAACAACCGAAATAATTAAATTTTTAGAAGAAGAAAATATCGAGCATATTTCTTCGATGCCATATAATGAAAACTTTACAAAAGCTATGACAAACGCCAAAACAATTGTCGAGTTTGATAACGGAGAACTAAAAGAAATAGTAACCAAAAGTTGGGAAAAGATTAAAACAATAATTGCTTAATTGTTAGATTGCTGAATTGCTATTAACAATTTACATAATCGAAAAAAACAGTGTCATTCCCGAATGTTTTTATCGGGAATCTCTCACTGTAAATAATTACCCCAAAGGGGCAGGCTCTGTAGAAGCATCACGGAATTACAGACTTCAAGCGGTTTGCAAATATTTTGATGAAACAACAATGACAAATAAATAAATTTAAACAACATAAAAAAGGAAAAATTATGAAAATTGCATTCACAAGTAAAGGTAAAAATTTAGATGCACTAGTTGATGCTCGCTTTGGTAGATGTGAGTACATCTTAATCTTAGATGATGAAACAAACAAAATTGAAATAATTGAGAACAGCGATGCTTCACAAGAAGCTCATGGAGCAGGACCCAAAACAGCACAAAAATTATTTAATCAAAATATTGATGTTTTAATTACAGGAAATGGTCCTGGCGGAAATGCGGCAACAGTGCTTGAAAGAGCTAATTTAGAAATTTACATTGGTGCGGCGGATAAAACTATTAAAGATGCTTTTGCTGCTTATAAAGAAAATACTCTTCAAAAATTATAGACTCAATGTAAAACTAATGAATTGCTTGATGTTTTAAAGGCTTTGCATAACTCCAAAAAAAAATGCACTATGTGTGTTACACCGTGGTTCTCGAAGTGAACATGCTAAAGTATTTCAGAATCTCAAAAACACAAATATGTAAAAAAGAGAAGCCGAAATGCACTTCAGTAAACTGTTTTTTAAAAATTCTGCACGAATATTTTAAAGTTTTCATATAGCCTTCTGAATTTTTGGTTAATAACAACTTAAACTATTTTACAATTGTTTTCTACAATTCATTAAACACAATACTCTTTACCGTCAAGCAACTACAACCCTGTACTTTATAGCAATATTACAATGTTATGTAGAAGCAACATAAGACCACTTGTCCTTTTTAAGTCCTTTATAAATAACAACTTATAAGTAATTTTTATTTACTTTTAATTAAAAAAAATTACTATGTTTGCTCTTGCATTTTATGGTATAAACTAAAATAGCACGCTGTTTTTATTAACATTTTAGATAAGCATTTATTCTAATTTAAAAATAATTTAAGAGTAACATTATGAGAAAAATCACGCTGTTCCTTGCTTTTGTAGGCTTAGTGATTGTGGTTGCAATAGGTTTTCTTTCAGAAAAAAATATTGAACTTACAACACTAATGAAACTTCAAGAAAAGTATCCCATAAAGGAAGTAAAATCAGCCGACCATTCAAAATTTCCTATTCTACAAAAAAAGTTTAACTCGCCAAACGATATTACTAAGGCTTGTCTTTCTTGCCATAATAATAGTGGATTAGAAATTTTACACACATCCCACTGGAATTGGTCGCGAGATGAATATATTGAAGGTAAAGGAATTGTTTCTTTCGGTAAAAAGAATGGAATGAATAGCTTCTGTATTGGAGTTCAGGGGAGTGAAAAAAGCTGTGCTAAATGCCACATCGGTAACGGAATGCACCTAAAAGAATTTAGTTATGATAAAGAAGAATTTATCGATTGTCTTATTTGCCACGACCAAACAGAAACTTATGCAAAAGCATCAAACCAAGGTGGGTTACCAATTTCCACACTAGATTTTAACAAAATTGCACAAAGTGTTGGAAAACCAAAAAGAACTAATTGCGGTGTTTGTCATTTTTATGGTGGTGGTGGAAATAATGTTAAACATGGCGATTTAGAAAAATCTATGTTTTACCCAACGCGAAAAACCGATATTCATATGGGAACCGATGGTGCAGATATGCAATGTGTAGATTGCCACGTAACTGAGCATCATAACATAAAAGGCAAAATGTTCTCATTATCGTCAATGAATCAAAATCGTGTATATTGCGAAGATTGCCATACAAACTCGCCTCACGAAAAAAAAATACTTAACGAGCATACTTATAAAGTTGCTTGCCAAACTTGCCACATACCAGTTTATGCAAAAGTTAACTCTACAAAAACTTGGTGGGATTGGTCAACTGCAGGTAAACTAAAAGATGGGAAACCCTACTTTGAAGAGGATAGTTTAGGAAATCATAACTATCTATCAATAAAAGGTTCATTTAAGTGGGAAAGAAATTTAACTCCAGAATATGCTTGGTTCAATGGTACTGCATCACATTATTTGGAAGGTGATATTATTGAAGATACAACCAAACCATATATGCTAAATCCGTTAAGCGGAGAGTATAGAGATGCAGGCTCAAAAATTATTCCCCTAAAAGTTATGAGAACAAATCAACCTTTTGACCCTGTTAATAAAATTCTTATTCAACCATTCCTTTATTCCGATAAAAAAGGTGAAGGGGCATACTGGAAAGATTTTGATTGGCAAAGTTCCAGCAGAGAAGGTATGAAAAAGGCTGGTCTTCCTTATAGCGGTAAATATACTTTTATTAAAACAGAAATGAACTGGCCTCTTAATCACATGGTTTCCGATAAAGAGAGTTCACTAAAATGTAACGATTGTCATACACGCAATAATGGTCGTTTAGCTAGTTTAACCGATTTTTATATGCCTGGAAGAGATAGATCGGAATATGTAGATTTAATGGCAACTATTGTATTACTACTATCCTTACTTGGAGTTTTAGGTCATGGAGCAATAAGAGTATTTTTCGCACTAAGCAGAAAAGAGAGAGGTTAAAATGAAAATGAAAAAAGTTTATGTATATAGATCATTTGAAAGATTTTGGCATTGGTTACAAGCAGTTTTAATTATTTTCTTAGCGTTTACTGGGTTTGAAATACATGGTAGCTACTCATTTTTAGGGTTTGAAGATGCGGTGTACTATCACTCCCTTTCCTCATACCTACTAGGAATTCTTATAGTATTTGCTGTTTTCTGGCATTTTTCAACAGGAGAGTGGAAACAATATGTTCCTTCATCCAAAAATATGCGTGCCCAGTTAAACTATTATTTATTAGGAATTTTTAAAAATGCACCACATCCAACTAAAAAAACTGTACTTAGCAAGTTGAACCCATTGCAAAAGTTCACTTATTTTAATCTTAAAGTAGTTCTTATACCTCTTGCTGTTATATCTGGATTGTTGTATATGTTCTATCGTTATCCACAAGGAAACCAAATTGATGCACTTAACATCGATTCGCTCGAAATAATTGCTGTTATTCATACAATTGCGGCTTATAGCTTAGTTGCATTTCTTATAGTTCATGTCTATTTGATAACAACTGGTGAAACAATAACTTCTAACCTAAGAGCAATGATGACTGGCTACGAGGAGTTAGAAGATGAAGATGCCGAAGAAAATTACGAAGAAGATAAGGAGGAAAAATAAGCATGAAAGATACTAAATATATGAATTCGTACGTAGCTGGTGTTCTTTTAGGAATTTTACTAATAGCTACATTTTATATTTCTGGAAGAGGCTTAGGGGCAAGTGGAGCAATTAAAAGTGTTGCCGTTACAACGGTACATGCAGTTGCCTCTTCACATACAGATAATACTCAGTTTTATCAAGAATATACAAAATCTCATGGCGAAAACCCTCTTAAAAGCTGGTTGGTTTTTGAGGTTTTTGGTGTTTTAATAGGTGCATTTTTGTCGGGGCTATATTCCGATAGAGTTGGTCTAAAACTTGAGAAGGGTCCTAATACCAAAACTAAATATCGTATTGCTGGTGCAATTATTGGTGGTGCTCTTTTTGGATTTGGCTCGCAGTTAGGACGTGGTTGCACAAGTGGCTCTGCCTTAAGCGGAATGGCTGTTATGTCAACTGGTGGAATAATTACAATGCTTGCAATTTTTGGTGGCGGATTTTTGTTCGCTTACTTTTTTAGAAAACTTTGGATTTAATAAGGAGATTTTAATATGGGACCATTAGTTCCTGATATAATTGGAAATGAATTTAATCTTATTCTTGCAATGATTATTGGAATATTTTTTGGAGTAATATTAGAGCAAGCTGGTTTTTCTACTTCAAAAAAACTTGTAGGGCTTTTTTACGGATACGACTTTACGGTTTTAAGAGTATTTTTTACCGCGGGTTTTACAGCAATGATTGGAATTATTGTTTTAGATCATTTTGGTTTAATTGATACCAACTTAATCTATATCAATCCATATTTTGTTGGTCCATCAATAGTAGGCGGTCTTATCATGGGGCTAGGTTTTGTGATAGGAGGCTTTTGCCCTGGCACAAGCGTTTGTGCTGCTGCAATTGGTAAAATTGATGCAATGTATTTTATAATTGGTTCAGTAATTGGTATTTTTATTTTTGCCGAAGGCTACCCACTTTGGGAAGACTTTTTCAAATCTGGCAATTTAGGTAATCCTCAAATGTTTGATACTTTAGGTCTTTCACAATCCATGTTTGCATTTTTGCTAACAGCTATTGCACTTCTTACATACTGGGGTACTTCAATAATTGAAAACAAAGTAAATGGAATTAAAAAACCGGCTTTTAGATTTACACCATATTATATTTCTTTAGCAGCAATGGGGTTGATAATTTCAGTATCTGCCTTTATGTTTCCTCCACGCGAAGATTACTTTTTTGAGAAAATTGAAGATATTGCTTTTGTAAATTCCTATCCACTTGCTGAAATGACAGTGGACGAGTTTGCATTTAAAATTGTTAACAAAGACCCAAGAATGGTAATAATAGACTTTAGACCAATTGAAGAATATAAAAAAGAGAGTTTACCAAATTCTAAATCTTTTAGCGTTGATAATTTCTTTGAAAAAGAACCCGACAGAATGCTTCGTATTAGAAATAACACCTATGTATTTGCTGCCGAATCGGAATTAGACGAACGGAAAATGGCTTTTATTGCAACTGAAATTGGTTATAAAAACATTAAAATTCTTAAGGGAGGTTTGAAAAATTTCAGAAAAGAAATTCTAAATTTTGAACCAACTGAACCTTCCAATAAAATTGAAGAAACAACTTTTAAATTTAGAGAAACAGCAAAAGTGGTTATACCTAAATTAATTAAGGATAATAAATCGGCTGGACCAGTTGTAAAAAAATTAAAACGTGTTGTGGGCGGGTGCTAAAGAAGACACAAGACTTTTAGATATGAGATTTTAGACTAAAGCAAAGTAAATTTATTTTTACTTTGCTTTTTTTTTATAGGTATATTGCACAATACTAAAGGATAGAAATGAAAAAACAGATATTTATATTTATACTTTTTATTGCAATATCTAACACCAACTTCGCACAAAATAAAAATCAAGATGTTGGCATAGGGAAAACCTTTGTTAGCGATATTGAACAATTTTTCGGTTTTGGAGTTGGATTGGCAAAATCCCCTTTCTCCTTTTCCGCAAATGATTGGTATAAAACTGGTGCAATTATTGGTGGAACTGCACTCCTTTTTACAATAGATAAAAGTACAAGAACTTTTGCTTTATCAAATCAAACTCAACTTAACAATAACATATTTAGTTTTGATAAGTATTATGGAAGTGGTTACACAGCTATTTTTACTGCTTCAATTTATGGCTACGGATTATTTGCCAACAATAAAAGCATCAGAAAATTAGGATTGGAAACTAGCTCTGCATTTATCTATTCCGTTGCTATTACTGGAGTTCTTAAAATTATTATCGGACGAAGACGCCCAAATGCTGGCGAAAATCATTTGCATTTCAAACCATTACAATTTACAGATGATACGTATCAATCACTTCCAAGTGGACATACAACTGTTGCGTTTGCAGTTTCAACTGTAATGGCAAATTATTTGGATAACACTTTCTGGAAAATATTTTGGTATGGTTCAGCATCTATGGTAGGTCTTTCACGAATATATCACAATAAACACTGGGCTTCCGATGTTTTCCTCGGTGTAGCGGTTGGTTATTTTGTTGGTAAGTTTGTAGTGAACTTTGGTAAAAAAGAGACAGAACTTTTGGGAATTTCTGTTAAACCGTATTTTACCTTTGATAATGTTGGTATAAGTTTTAGATTTTAACTTATCACTTTTTAATAATGGGAATCTTAAAATTTCGCTCTAAATCGCTGTCTATTAACCAATAATTTGCTTTTACAAATTATCTTTTTTATTATACATCGTTTATAATAATTGAGAACAAGAATGATGACAAAATCCGTTTTAGAAGAACAAATAAAAGATTTTCCTGAAGAATTTTCAGTTGATGAATTAATTGAAAAATTAATTTTAATTAAGAAAATTGAAAGTGGGAATAGTCAATCGATTAATGGTAAAGTAGTAACTGACTCTGAACTAGAAAACGAAATTGAGACATGGTTCAAATAAATTGGACAGTGCAAGCAATGGGTGATTTAAAATCAATTGCAGATTATATTTCTCGTGATTCAATAGCATATGCAAAACATCAAATTACCACTATTAAAACTCGCACACAAATTCTAAAGAAGCATACCGAAATAGGAAGAGTAGTGCCTGAAACAAATAAAAATAAGATTCGCGAATTAATTGAAGGCAAATATCGAATAATTTACAAAGTTGTTTCAACAAAGCAAATTGACATTCTTACAATTCACCATTCTTCAAAAGATTTTATAACTAATTTTTCTTAAAATTTATTTTTGATATACCAACCACATGCACAACAACTGCAACAAGCATTCCAACAAGCATTGGTTCTATTTCTGATAGAATTAAATTATCTGCAAAACTTGGACGAAGTAATAACCAGAGCAGGCTTGAGAATATTGCTAACAAACTCTCAATGAGTGCATATTTATTGCTAATTCTATATCTCTCACCATATGCACTTATTACCAATAAAACAATTCCAGGAATAATTACACTCCCAATTGAATACCATATTTCTACAACAGAGCTAAATTGATAAGCTAACAGAATTGAAATGAGGGCAGAAACTACTATTCCAATTCGAGTGTATTTAATTAAATTATTATTGTTCACTTCCATTTTTAGTCTAAATATAAAATCACGTCCAAATGTAGTTGCACTTAAAAAGAGAAAGCTGTTTAACGTTGATAGTATTGTGGCAAATAGAGCTGCATAGAATAATCCCTTTACACCACTGTCCAAAATAGATTCTGCAAGTAATGGAAAAGATAGAACTGCGTTTTCCATATTTGGCAGTATTGCACGTGCATAAAGTCCAGTAGTAGTGGTAAGAAAATCAAATAGTATCCAGAAAAAAACAGAAATAATTATTCCATATTTTGCAACACTTTCACTTTTAGCCGAGTAGCACCGCTGGTGAAATCCAGGGTCAGCAAAAGTCCAGAGAGCAATTAAAAACCAAACCACCATAAACACTGGAGAAGCTCCGCCTGATACAGTTAAATGAGCTTCTGGCAAATTAGTTTGAAGAAATTCAAATCCACCAAGCGACGTTGCGGCAACATATACAATTGCAATAAACCCAATAAACATCACAAAGAATTGGAATGCGTCTGTAAAAATATTTGCTTTATAGCCACCACGGAACAGGTAAATTGAAGAAACTAATACTCCAATAAATAGAGACAGCAAAATACTAATTCCAAAAATTAAATTTAGAAGTGACGCAATCATCAATAAATACGGGGCGGGAGATACAAGAATAAAAACAAGCAAGGAAGATAACAGCCCAACTTTGCGACCGTAAACTTCTTCAAGTTTATCAGGTATTGTAAAAAGTGATGCTTTTCTAATTTTTCCTGCAAAAAGAATTGCAAAAAGAATTGCAAAAATATAGTATGGCAAACCTTGCGTAACCCAGCTAAGTATGCCGTAGTAGAATGTAAACTCGCCCACTCCAAGAATTCCACCATACCAAGTTGCAACATTTGTAAGCACAAATAAAAACAAGCCCACATTGCGATTTGAAAGCAAATAACTATCGGCGTTGTTCTTTTTAAACTTAGGAATAAATCCAAGAGATACTACAATTGAAAAAAATAGAAATATTATTATATAATCAAGATTTGAAAATGAGACCATTTTTCCGCATCACTTTTAAATTTCTAATTACAAAAATAATTCCACCCGATATTTTTAGTTTTACTTCGTTAACCAATGCTACATTGCTTGTGCTTTCACTTACTCCAAAACGAAGGACTGTATTTACAAGGGGATATTTCAATCCCTCTGAAGTTATTTTTGTTTCGCTATTAAAGGCATATAATGAAATGACTTCATTTGGAATTGTTTGCAAGCTAACATCTTTAGAATATGGATGAAGTATTGTTTTTCCGTGTAATAAAATAATTCTAATTCTGTTGTAAAATTTTAATACTATTCCAAGATTACAAATTGAGTGGTCTATCCTATTGCCAGTACTGCCAAGTAAATATACAGTTTCGTAGCCCTTTTCAATTGCAAACTTTAATGACTTTTCAACATCAGTATCGTCTTGTCTTTTGAATTTAATTATTTCAGATTTATCGGAAAAATATTTTCTCACCTTTGGTTTTATTGAATCAAAATCCCCAATAATATAATTTGGGACAATTCCCAATTTATAAGCAGAGTTTGCACCGCCATCCGCAGCAATGATAGTCGTTGCACCGTTCGTCTGAAGATACTTTATTATTCCCTTTTTGGGAGAATCGCCATTTGCAATTATTATACAAGATTTCATTTTATTAGCCACTAATTCACGAATTATATTTATAAGACTATGCGTTTATATTCAAGTGAAATTTTTCCAAAATTGACAAGTAAGCCAAGTTTAAGTTTTGATAACCTTAAGTAGTTTATTGTCTGAGCTAAATCAGACTTCGCAAAATCAGACTTAGATTTAACTTCTAAAATTATTTTATCTCGAACAACAAAATCGGCATTAAATGAGTGGGGTAAAATAACATCTTTATATTTTACAGGATACTCTTTTTCTCTGTCATATAGAATTCCTCTCTTCATAAACTCATATTCCAATGCATCTTTATAAACTATCTCCAAAAGTCCTTTACCAAGTATTCGGTGCACTTCCATACAAATACCAATTATTTCAAAAGATTCCTCTTTGTAAATCAAATCTACCATTTTTCTCTCTTTTATCAATTCGTGAATTCGTGGCTGCGTTTCTTAAAGCTCTACTTTTACTCCAGCAGTAATATTTCTTTCTGCAGCAGGGAAAAACTCTTTTCCACTTCCGTATGCCGCATACAAATTATCAAAAATATTATTGACTTGTAAAAATAGTTTTACACTATTCACTATAGGCTTAGCTTTGAACTGGTAACTAACAAGAGCATTAGAAACAAAGTAAGCATCAAGTTTATTGTCGTAATCTGTTATTCCAGAAATATTTCCAAAGTTATCTGTGTTAAATTCGCCAACATATTTAAGCCATAGTTGTGTAAAAAAGCCATTGTAATTAAATCTTATAATTCCGTTAGCTGTAATATCTGGGAAGCCGCTGATACTATTATCTTTTAGATTTATTTTGCTATCACCCTTTTTATAATAGTAACCTTCGGTAATTTTATTCTGACTGTATGTTCCATTTAAGGAAATATCAAAATATCTATTAAGTTTATATGTTCCGCTAAGTTCAATTCCAGCATGAGTTGTTTTATCCATATTGCCAGTAATAGCTTGACCAAATCTATCCAACTGTCCACTTTTCACAATTTCATCACTGAACATCATGTAAAACAGATTTGCATTAACACTTATTTTTCGTGTATTATAGCTTGTTCCAAGTTCAAAGCTATTCATTGTTTCTGGATTAACAAGTGGTTTTGTGTAATCGTAATTTCCATTTGTATCAACTTCAAATTGAGGGACTTCGCCACCGCTTGATTCTGCCGCATCGTAATAATTTTTAAGACGAGGCTCGCGAGTAACACGAGCAAAGGAAAAATATGAACTTAAATCTTGAGTAAACTTATAGTTCAATCCAACTCTTGGATTTAAGAAAAGTCCATTTACTGAAAAATCATTTCCAACATATTTTTCGTTGTAAATTCTATACTTGTGGTAAGCCAATTGTAATTCGCCTAGCACATTTAGTTTATCGGTTAGTTGATATTGCTCATTTGCAAAAAGATTGATTATATCTTTTGCTCCGTTGTAGTAGTAGTATTCGTAATCAGCTGGAACACCATTAGGAATATTTTCTGCAAAATTTATATTTCCAAAATGGTTTGAGCGATGAATTCTAAATTCGCCACCTACAATTAAATTACCATTGTTATGCTTTATACTCAATCGAGGAATCCAACCCCACTGAGTGTTTTCTACGGTTGCACGTATTAATGCATTTGATACGTTCGTAGTATCGTAACCATTTTCAAGCAACCTGAAGTAATCGTTGTATCCATAAGCTGGTATTGCCCATGAGCCATCATAATCGAAAAAGCCATCACCAATTACAAGAAATAGAGCGGAGTTAAAAGTAACGTTGTCGCTAAACTTTATTTCATTTAACAACTCGTAATGAGGTTGTGAAAAATTTTCAATTTCGGTAGCTCTACGTTTTGTTGACCACGGTTGGAACTTCCCATTATCTTTATCCCAATCCCAGTATGAGTAATTTGCTTTTCGTAATTCTCTATTTTTAATTACATCCTTTGGAAGTCCATTATAAACAAGCCCATCAGAGATTGGGCCACCATATAAATTTATTTGTGTTGTAACATTTTTATCGTAACGCACTGCCGAGACATAAAATGAATTGAAATCCACCCAGCTTAAATCACGATATCCATCGCTCATAGTTTTTGATAGGTTTACATAAACCGAATATTTATCGTCAATCAATCCACTACCAAAAGAAGCAGAATATTTTCTTGTGTTGTAACTACCAACATCTGCCCCAAGCTGAAAACGTGGTTTATCAGAAAAATTGGATGTGATAATATTTATAGAACCACCAACTGCTGGATATCCGATAACACCGCCACCAGCACCACGTTGAACTTGAATTACTCCAATACTAGCAAGGATATCATTCATATTGTGCCAGTAAACATTGTTGTCCTCTGGGTCATTTTGTGGAATTCCATTTACAGAAATTGCAATTCTTCGTTGGTCAAATCCACGAATAGAAAGATAGTTGTAACCAATTCCGTTCCCACTTTCTGAATAGAAAGTAGTGGAGGGTAGATAACTTAAATACTCGGGAACATCTTGATGAACATAACTCTCTTCAATTTCTTTTTGTGTAACTTTTGCAAAAGCCATTGGAGTAGTTCCTTCTTCCCCAATGCTACCTTGAACTAAAACAGTTTGACTTGTAAACGGAATTTTTTCAAGTTCAATTAAATTCTGTTTGTTCATATTTAAATTTGCAATTTCTAATGTGGCTGATTTATATCCCACATAGCTAATAATAATTTTATCTCCCTCGTCAAATTCTGCAACTAAATTAAATTTGCCACTTTCGTTTGTTGTTACTCCAATGCTCGAATTAAGCAAAATAACATTTGCTAAATAAAGTGGATTGCTATCTTGGTCTGTAACTCTTCCTTTTAGCTCTTGAGCGTGTGCCGATAGAATTGATGTGAATAATACTACAAAAAATAATAAGTGTTTCATTTTTAACTCCTTTTAATTAATAGTTATTTAAAATGAAAAAACCGTTTTTGGGAAAACGGTTAGCACTTATTACTCTTATCCATTTCCCTACGCCAGCATTACCCGGATCAGGTTAAAGGGTTTACTCTCAGTCTCGCAAAACGAAACACCCCTAACAGTTTCTTCAAAATGTGTTGTAAACTTAGTGAATGATTTTTTTAATTCAAAATTTTCAAATCTGTTCCTGGCTTAATTTTATCATCTTCCAAATTGTTCCAATCCATAATATCTTTAACGTGGATGTCGTAGTGGCGTGCAATAGTCCAAAGCGATTCCCCCTCTTGCACTTTGTGTATTCCCTTTGATGGTTTTGATTTTTTAGAACTTTTAGATTTAGTAACTACTTTTTGTGTTGTTACTACTCCAGGATATATAATTAGTTTCTGCCCAACTTTAATTTTATTATTTTCAATATTATTCCATTCTTTAATTTCTTTTGAAGAACGCACATTGTGGTCAACTGCAATTTGCCCAAGAGTATCACCACTTTTTACAACATATATTTTTTTATTGCCGCTCTTAACAATTATATTGTTACTTTTTGAAGCAACAGATTTTGAACTATTTCCATAAGAATTATATATTTTAAGTTTTTTGCCAGCAACAATTTTATTTCCAGAAATATTATTCCAAGCTTTTAATTGTTTAGAAGACACTTTAAAATCCTCTGCAATTTGCCCAATGGTATCACCAGATTTTATTGTATAAAGCTTATACCCTTTATTTGTAGGGGTTGTAGAGACAACTGAACTTGAAGCAACATTTTTGCCATATATTTTTAATATTTTACCAACTACAATTTTGTTGTTTTTAAGATTATTCCATCGGCGAACTTGCGAGGACGAAACTCCGTAACTCTCAGCAATTTCGCTAACGGTATCGTTTTTACGTATTTTATATCTTACATACTTACCGGTTGGAACTGTTTCAGCTGACTTTTGTGAATTATTATTTTGCGTATAAGCAGCAACATTTTTTGAACTTCCAACATAAATGTGCAAGCTCTTGCCAGCACGAATTCTACTTGTTCGTAGGTTGTTCCACTTTTTTAAGCTCCTTACACTAACATGATATTTTAAAGCAATGTGCGAAAGAGTTTGACCATTGCGAACTTTATGCTTAATCCATTCCTCGCCAGAGTTTCCGTAAATAACCGAGAGTTTTTGCGAGCGGTCTAACTTATCCATTGAAGCGTAATATTTCTTCTTATCTTTTTTAACATAAATATTTAATTTTTGCCCAACATAAATGGATGAAGTGTAAGGCACATTATTCCAATTACGAAGTTCAGAAACTCGGATGTTAAATATATCGGCAATGTTCACAAGGTTATCGCCACGCTTAACTGTGTAGTTAACAAGTTCTTTATCGGTTGGAATTAGAACCTCAACAGAATCGTGCAAACTTTGCTGATACAATTTTTTGTATTTATCAACATCACTATTTTCCGATATCTTAAGTTGATAAGGAGCGTTTTCTTCGTAATAAGTCAACTCGTCCACTGCTGGAATTTCATCGGTGTTTATAATAAAATCTGTTGATTTAAAATTAGATATTGGGATTTTTAATTTTTGGTTTGGGTGAATTTTAGCACGAACCGAAATATTATTTACACGTGCCATTTGGCTTTGCTTTACCTTGTATTTATACGCAATTCCAGAGAGGGTTTCGCCACTGCGCACTGTGTGAATAACGTATTGCAATTTTGCTTCGTCTGGAACTAATTTTAAATTCTTAACAAAATAATCGTAAGTAATTGCAGGAACTTTTACTGGATATCCACCATCGTAATGAGGAGGAGTATGGTGCTGGGTTAATTCTGGATTAAGTTCTTTCATCAAGCTCAATTCAATTCCAGCACACTTGGCAAGAACATTTAAATCAATTGGTTCATTAACTCTATACGATTCAGTTTCAATAGCTCTTTGATATCTAATATTATTAAATCCATAATGCTCTGGATTACTTCCTATTAATGTAACAGCAATATATTGTGGCACATAATTTCTTGTTTCTCTTGGTAAAAATCTTCTGTATTTCCAATAATTTTCAGAACCAGCTTTTCGCATCGAACGCCTTACACGTCCCTCGCCACAATTGTAGCCTGCAAGAGCGGCATACCAATCATCAAGCGAAACATACATATCGCGCAAATATCTTGCTGCAGCTCGTGTAGCTTTTTCGGGGTCTCTACGTTCATCTACATAAAAATCTGATTTCAAATCATAAATTTTACCTGTTGCTTTTACAAACTGCCACAGCCCCACAGCTCTAGCCCACGAGCGTGCTTTTGTATTTAATCCACTCTCTGGCATACTTAAAAAAATTAGTTGTTGCGGAACATTTTCTTCTTCAAAAACCCTAGCCATCATAGGAAAATACTTTCCAGAACGCTCTAACCACGAAGCCATAGTTTTTCTTCCTCGCCCTGTAAAATATTCTATATACTGCTCTACATATTTATTTACCTCTAGCGGAAAATCACCGACAACAATTACATTTGAAACACTTGAGTTAACACTATCCTCTTCGGATGTTAAATCGTCTGGATTAAACTCAGGAATTTGATTGCCCGACCACTCCTCAAATGCAGATATAGAAACCCCTTCTGGAAGTGCGTCCAAACCGTCAATGTATTTTTGATAATCTTCAACAATTGCATTTTCAAGTTCATTGTATGTTGCATTATCTTCCATATTTGGGAAATAACTTAAACGATTTACTTTTTTTAGTGCCTCTTCATACGCACTAATTGCCTCCTTTGTATAACCTAATTTTTGATTTGCAAGTGCATCCAAATGCTTTAACCTTGCCTCTTCCATCAAATTATTAATTAAAAGCTGTGGGTCTAACTCGTTAGATTCTTTAGAATTTGCTTGTTCATCATAATCATTTGTTTCAAAAATTGAACACGATGCGATAAAAACTGTTAGAATTGCATATATAAATAGGATAATTACTTTTTTCAAAACTTCCTCAAAATGGCTTAAACAATCCACAAATATAAGTCTCTTATGGGATTTTTGTCAAGTGCTTTCTTAGAAGAATGGAGTTATTTTGTTGTTTTATAGATAGTTAAGAAAACATTTAATTGGTAAAAGAATTATAGTGCCACTAATTCACTAATTGGATTAAATAAAAATTTTAATAGAAAAATTTTCATAACCAAATAATGCGTCATGCTTAATTTTGTTTTACAAGGACTTCTATAGGCATTAAATTAACAACTACAATAACGGAATTTTTATTTATAGCTAACTATAAAGTTTGGAGGAAAATTAGAAGAATTACCCGAAATTATACATCGTGAAGCATTGTCGTTAAATTCCCAAAATCCTACTTTGAATATTTTATTATCCTTAATTGAAGAGTATAAATCTGAAATAGCTTTTGCATCAAGTGTAACTTCCTTTATTCCAACCGACTCCCCCGCTGTCCAATTTTCGCCATAAATTTTATCTTTTTCGTCATAATTTAACTCATCAAAATATTTAATTATATCCCACACAGAATTATCTCTTACATCAAATGGAAATTTTGTTATTATTAGATTATGACTACCCGGAGTTGCATTGTTATTTGCAGATGACTCTTCAACAACATTAAATTTTAGCTTTAGTGAAGTTATTTTTTTGTTGTTTAATTCCGAGGGCAATGTAAACTCTGCCCAACCTCGCATATCTGCCCAAACAAATATTTCTCCACTCCCGGCTCTAATATCTCCGTTATAAACCTCTCTACTATTCAAGTTCGAAAATATATCGCCAGTTGTAAACGCCTCGTTTTTTACTTTAATTTCAACACTATTATCTTGTGCACATAGTGTTATTGTAAAAATCACTGTGAATAATGAGAACAAGAAAATTTTCATTTTTCCCTCCAAATAAAATTTAAATCTAAATTAGAGTAAATAGTTTCTTGACTTGAAAAGAAGGAGTTAATAGTTAATACAGTAAAAAATCAATCATTTTTTTTACCTACGAATAAAAACGAACAATTATCACAAAGCATTTCACAAATACCATTACTCTGTTACAAATATATTAGATAAATGCCTTGACTTTATTACAAGTATATTCCATATCTACCCTTACTTTGTGTTATATGTGGAGGATATTTGTGCATAAAAGAAATTCTTATTGCTAAATCTTCCAATATTTTTAGCATCAAAAACAGAGGAGTATGTTGAGTGGGTGGAACTAATGCAAAAATAGAAATAACGTAAACTAATCAATTATAATATATGAATTAGCAAACATCATTGGAAAACTAAAGGTTAAATGGCAAATATGGGTTGGATTTCTAAAGGATGAAGCCTATATTAGGGTTGGATTACTAAAGGATAAAGGATTTTATTATGAAAAGAGGTATAATTGATAAATTATTAGAGTGGAAAAATAGCAGTAACAGAAAACCACTTATACTGCGTGGAGCAAGGCAAATTGGAAAAACCTATTCAATTATTGAATTCGGAGGGGAAAATTTTAAAGGCTCTGTGCATCTAATTGATTTAGAAAAACAGAAAGAGTTGCATAGAATATTTCAGAAAAATTTTGATGTAAAAAGAATACTATCTGATTTGGAACTGTTTTTAGGAGAAAAGATTGATATAAAAAATGATCTTCTTTTTTTTGATGAAATTCAGAGTTGCAAAAATGCTTTAGCTACACTACGCTATTTTTATGAAGATTTAAGAGAGTTACACGTAATTGCTGCCGGTTCGTTGATTGAGTTTTCATTAAAAGATATTTCCTTTCCTGTGGGCAGAGTTCAAATGCTAGAAATGTATCCTATGAATTTTTATGAATTCTTACTGGCAAAAGAGAAAAAAATGTTAGCAGAAATAATTTTTACATCACCAAATAGCATCTCTGAAATTGCACATAATTTGCTTATTGATGAATTAAGAGAATACTTTTTTGTTGGTGGAATGCCAGAGGCAGTTAAAGAATATGTTAAAACAAGCAAAATTATAAGTGCCTTTAAAGTTCAAAAGGATTTACTTGCAACATTCCGTCAAGATTTCTCAAAATACGCAGGGAAAGCAGATAAAATATGTTTGGATGACGTATTAACTTCAGTATCTCAAAATGTTGGCAATCAGATAAAATACAGTAAGTTATCTGAAGGATATTCAATTCCAACAATAAAAAATGCTTTTCAATTATTATTAGATGCAAGAGTTATTACAAAAGTTAGAGCAACAAGTTTTGTAGCACTTCCTCTTGGGGCACGTGTTAATAATAGAAAATTTAAATCGCTATTTTTAGATATTGGGTTAATGCAACAAGCATGCGGATTAGATTTAGATTCCAAAATTATGGTTAATGATTTACTTTCTATTTATAAAGGTGCATTAGCCGAGCAATTTGTCGGTCAAGAACTTTTGAGTTCCGAAATATCTGAAATATTTTATTGGTCGCGAGATTCAAAAAATAGTAATGCAGAAATTGATTTTATATTTTCAAAAAATGGAAAAATATTTCCAATTGAAGTAAAAAGTGGTTCATCAGGCAAATTAAGAAGTCTTCATTTATTGCTTCAAACCTATCATGAATTAAATAATAGTTATGTGCTTTCAACAAATAAATATTCGGAATTAAAAGAGCAAAAGATTACATTTTTACCTTTGTATTATGCTTATAGTTTAGGAAAAAATTAAAAAACCAACCAGTAAATTTTTAAGATGAGTCTTTTTAATGAAATTAACTTGTGGCATGGTTGGATTTATAAAGGAGGAAGGATTTTATTTTTTCAACTACCCTTGTATTCCATCCATTTTTACTTAAATATATTCTTGTATTTTAGCCACTTTAGTTATATATTACGCTTGTATTTTAGCCATTTATAGGAATTATAATGAAACGTAGAATATATAAAGCTCTTAAAGAATGGAAGTTTGAAACCAACAGACGCCCTTTATTGATAAGGGGTGCAAGGCAAATTGGGAAATCCTATATTGTTGATGTGGTTCTACCCTTATTGTTGTGGGTAAAGGTCTAAGTTCCCATGGAAAAATAGTATGGCACTTCTAAAATTCTTAAAAGTTCTATAACCTCTACCAACAGATTTCACTTCTTGAATTTTTCCATTTA
>CAMZLW010000033.1 GCA_947311785.1 uncultured Ignavibacteriales bacterium
ATTCAAGAAGTGAAATCTGTTGGTAGAGGTTATAGAACTTTTAAGAATTTTAGAAGTGCCATACTATTTTTCCATGGGAACTTAGACCTTTACCCACAACAATAAGGGTAGAACCATATTTTTTTTCGAATACTCAGAGCTTTTTCATAATTATTAATAGCTAGATCATATTTACCTTCTCTCCAATATGCAACCCCAATACTATTATACGACCACGCAACATCTTTGTGAATTTCACCGAAATTTTCCTTTCTTATTTGCAATGACCTAAAATAATACTCTTTGGATAAAGCATACTCTCCTTTTAAGTCATAAAGCCTCCCTAAATTATGATATATATTGGATATTTGCAAAATATGAACATTTGAGAACTTCAATTTGATATTTAGGGCTTTAATATAGTATTGCTCTGCTACACTATAGTCGGATAAATCATGATAAACAATTCCCAAACTATGATAACTTTCTGATAAATCTAAATGTTCTTCACCAAGATTCTTTTTTTGAAGTGCTATAGCTTTTTCAAGATAAGTAATGGATTTATCAAACTCATGTTTTCCCAAATAAATATTTCCAATTACATAATAAGCATAAATCTCTTCAACATTCTTTTCGCCAAGCTTTTTTTTGCTCTTTTCAATTACAGCATTTATCTTTTTCAGTGCTTCATCGTATTTACGCTTTTTGCTAATATTCTGTGCAATTTTACTTTCACATCTAAAATGCTTTACCCATAACTCATTATCTTCATAAACAACAGAAGCTTTCTCAAAATAAACCAACGAGCTATCGTAATTTGATGCTTGCAGAAGCGAATCTGCAATTTTAAAATATTTGTTAGCCACAACTGTATCTTTTAAGGTAAGCTCTTGTGAAATAATATAATTGGATGATGTTATTACAATAAATAAAATTATAAAAAGATTATTTACTTTCCTCATTTGCTACTCCTAAATAGTAATTTCAATATTCCTATTTTCTCTTCTCCCTTACGCAATTATACCATTTAACAGCCCTTTTGTATTACCCAAGTATCTTGTATTAAAACACCCTCGGCATTTATACTTTTAAGAGTTATATATTATAAAATTAAAATAAGTAAGATTCTGAGTTTGCAAAGTAACAATTTCTTTTATTATTACAAAATTTTAACCAAATTGTAGTGATTCATAACGAAATTTTAAAATTCCCGTTATTTACTTAATTCAACTATTTGCACTTTTAATTGTATTGTATTAACAAACAAAATAACGGGAATTTGGACCATTTTCATTTACTCCCCGAATTGCTGCCAAATTGCAGGCTCAAGTATTGTTCATTGCAGCTACTAAAGCGGGTACGGGTGCAATAAATTCAAACGAAATTTTATTGTGGTCTAAAGATAGGGAAGTGTCAGATGTTGGATTAAATGAATTAAAATCGTTATCCAAAATTGTTGCTAAAGAATTTGGGACTAATAATTTAGTTGAAGAAGGAATTTTTAGTGATGATTCTGTGGAAATTATTGCTGTACCTACAATAATTATTGATAACCCTATTACGCTTGTAGGAATGGGCGATACAATTTCATCAATATTTTTAGTAGATGCCCAATAATTTTTGAACATGAATTATTGGTTTAAAACTAAAAAAGGAAGTTAAAAAACTTCCTTTTTGCGGGGTCGACGAGACTCGAACTCGCGACCTCCTGCGTGACAGGCAGGCGCTCTAACCAAACTGAGCTACGACCCCATATCATTCTATAATTCTAAAAAAGAACGAATCCAAAAATAGATAGATTTTTAATTTTTCGCAAATTATTTTTTATAATTCTTTTGTTCCAAAACAGACGCCAACAGCTTTTGCTGTTTTAACTGCTTGGTCTGATGCTGTAACCAACTTTTGGTTTTTAATAGCATTTTCAATTGTTACACTTTTCACTTCGTTACCTTTAAGTGCTGCCATTCTTCCAAACTTTTTCTTTATTGCCAAATCAATTGCAAATGTTCCAAACTTGGTTGATAAAATTCTATCGAAAGGCGTTGGCGAGCCACCACGTTGAAGATGCCCCAAAATTGTATAGCGTGTTTCTAATCCAGTATTATCCTCAATGTTTTTTGCTACAACTTCTGCAACTCCACCAAGTTGAATTGGGTCAGTTCGTTTTGCATCGGTTTTCTTTACAACTAACTTGCCACCTTTTGGTTTTGCACCTTCGGCAACACAAACGATGCTATATTTTTTACCCATCATAGAACGGCGTTTTACTTTATCGTAAATAGCATCCCACTCAAATGGCATTTCTGGAATTAGAATTATATCGGCACCACCAGCTAATCCACCGTTTAGGGCTAACCATCCAGCGTATCTTCCCATTGTTTCTATTACCATTACTCGGTGATGTGCTGAAGCAGTTGTACGCAATCTGTCAATGGCTTCAGAGATAACAAAGACTGCCGAATCATGTCCAAAAGTTAAATCGGTAGATTCCAAATCGTTGTCAATTGTTTTTGGAACTCCAACAACATTCATCCCAAGTGTTGCCAAGCCTTTAGAGATGTGCATTGTTCCATCGCCACCAATTGCAATTAAGGCATCCAAGCCCCAAGCCTCGTAATGCTCAATTGCTTCTTTCGATTTATCCGTAATTTTTATTTTTCCATTAACCTCAACAGGCCAATGAAAAGGATCGCCTTTGTTTGATGAACCAAGTATGGTTCCACCTTGCGAAAGAATTCCTGAAACATCTTTATCGTAAAGTTGAATTGCCTTGCCTGTAACAAGTCCTTCAAAGCCATCAAGTATTCCCATAACCTTTAAGCCTTGATCTAGTGCAGGTTTTGTAACACCGCGTATAACTGCGTTTAAGCCAGGGCAATCGCCTCCACCTGTTAAAATACCAATTCGTTTGATTTGTTTACCACGTGCCATAGAATCCTCTTCTATAATTTATAAAAATTTTTGAACCGTTTTAAAATGAACTTTCGAAACTATTTTTGCTTCTTCAAAAGAGTATTTTTTTATGAAAAATTTAATTGTTTCTTCAACATTTTTTGAGGCTCCTTTTGGGAAATCGAAATATTTTTTCCCCATTCCAAGAAACCATTTGTTAAAAGTATCGCGTGCAATTATTGATGACGCTGCTACTCCAATAAATTTTTCACCTTTTGTAATTTGTAAAACACCAACACTACTGTCGTAATTATTACTTGATATGTTTAATGTCCTGTTACTAAATTTATCAACTATAACGTTTTTACATTTATGCTTATCCAAAAGATTTGAGATGGCTTTGGAATGAGTCCAGATTAATAGAGCATTTAGATTTTTAATTTTTGAATAAAGTTCGTTGTATTTTTCTGGAAAGAGAGAAATGGTTTCATAATTATTTGGGAACTCTGCTCTAAGTTTTTTTGCAATTTCAGTAATTTGTGATTGACTTAAATCCTTGCTATCTCTTACTCCTAACTGGGCTAAACGGACTTTCGATTTTTCATCTACATAAAATGCTGTTGTAATAAGCGGACCAAAAACATCGCCTTTGCCAGATTCATCACTTCCAATATATTCTTTTGGCTCATCTATATTTGCGGAAGGATTAAACAATTCTTGTTCAAATATTAAAGGGGAGATTTCCTGATAAAGTAACGAATCCTTATTCCCTTGCAGGATTGTTTTAACTCCTTTTTTTCCAAAATAGACTTGAACTTTTATTTTATCTCTATCACTCGAAACTACAAACTCATAGTTGTATTGCTTCTCTTCAATGTTAGTGCATGTAAGATTGACCTTAATTAGTTCTTCTCTTGTAGCTGTAATTTTATTTTTTGCAGTTTGTTGTATGTTCATAGAGTTAAATTTTTTGAGAGAAAAGATGAGCTAACTCTACCACTTCCGCAAACCAGGAATGTAATTAAAGTGCTTATCATATGTAATAAGAACTGAGCCAGTTTCAATGGAATGTGAAGCAATCCAAATATCATTTATTGGTATAGGTGTACCGTTTAATTCAAGTTGATTTTTAATTTCTGAGAATATTTCGGCTGTCTCAATAGTTCCGCTTAATACTTTAACAGTTGATTTAGAAATGAAATTTTTAATTAATAAATTATTTTCTTTTTCTTTGTTACCACCTTTAAAGCCAGTGTATAACTCAGCAAGAACAAAAATGGAAATATAAACAATATCAGCTTCTATTATTTTTTCAAGCACTTTGTCATCACCTCGCAATAATGAACTTATGGCATTAGTATCAAGAAGAATTTTTCTCATTTCCAATCGCTCTTATCTATTTTAGCAAAACCTTTGATGTTTTTATTAAAACAGCTAAATTCCTCCTTAGACCAAATACCTGAAAATTGTTCAAAATCTTCAATCCGTTTTTGATATACTTGCTCTTTGAAACCCAATGCTTTGCTTAACAATAGCTTAATTGTTTTATTCAAGCTAAGACCTTTTTCTATTGCAAGGTCTGATATTTTACTACTTACTTTATCATCCAACCCATGTATAGTAATCGATTTCATATTCTTCTCGCTAATTTATTTACATGGTTCATAAAATAACCAATTATGAACCATAAATCAATTCACAATAAAAAAACCCAATTTCGGTTTAACAAAATTGGGCTTTGAATAAATTGAAACAAAAGTATTTTTACTTTTGCAACTTCATATTAGAAACAAAATAGTCTCTATTCATTCGTGCAATGTTGCTAACAGAAATTCCTTTAGGGCATTCGGCTTCGCATGCGTATGTGTTTGTGCAACTACCAAAGCCAGATTCGTCGTGAGCAATAACCATATTTTGAACACGCTCGTAGCGTTCTGCTTGCCCTTGTGGAAGCAATGCAAACTGTGAAACTTTTGCAGAAACAAAAAGCATTGCAGATGAGTTTTTACAAGCTGCAACACAAGCACCGCAACCAATACACTCAGCCGCATCTAAAGCAAGAGAAGCTGCTGTTTTAGAAATTGGGATTGCATTTGCATCGGGAGCACTACCAGTATTGAACGAAACGTACCCACCAGCTTGTTGAATAACATCAAGACCTTTACGGTCAACCATCAAATCTTTTAACACAGGAAATGCTTTTGCTTTAAATGGTTCAATATAAATTGTTTCACCATCTTTGAAGGTTCGCATGTGTAATTGGCAAGTTGCAGTTTTCGTTTGATTACCATGTGGGCGACCATTAATAACCATACCGCAAGTTCCACAAATACCTTCGCGACAATCGCTTTCAAATACTATGGGGTCTTTTCCTTCTTTTTCAAGATTGTTGTTTAATTCATCAAACACTTCAAGAAGTGAGGCGTGTGGAGAAACCGATGTTTTGAATTCGTCAAAATATCCCTTTGCAGTTGCGTTCTCTTGTCGCCATATTTTAAGGGTCAAATTAATATTATGCTCTTTCATTATTTATAACTCCTTGTAGCTAATTCAACAGATTCAAATGTGAGGTCTTCCTTGTTAAGCTCCCACTCACCAGCTTTTTTGTATTCCCAAGCTGAAACGTAGGCATAGTCAGCATCGTTACGCACAGCTTCACCTTCGTCTGTTTGATGTTCTTCGCGGAAATGTGCACCGCAAGATTCATCTCTATCGAGAGCATCCACAGCCATTAACTCGCCTAACTCAAGGAAGTCAGCTACACGTCCAGCTCTTTCAATATTCTGATTTATCTCATCAGCTTTACCAACTACTTTAACATCATTCCAAAATTCTTCGCGTAAATCGGCAATATCTTTTATAACACCTTTAAGACCAGCTTCATCACGAGACATTCCTACTTTATCAATTAACAAATTACCAAGTTTTCTGTGAATATCATCCACGGTTTGCTTACCATTAATTGAAAGCATTTTATTTGTATTTTCTTTTACAGACTCTTCAGCGGCTTTAAATTCTGCACCTTTAACATCAACCTTTTCTGGTTTTTCACTACCAAAATAATTTCCAATTGAGTAAGGCACAACAAAGTAGCCATCAGCCAAGCCCTGCATAAGTGCACTTGCTCCAAGTCTGTTTGCACCGTGGTCAGAAAAATTAGCTTCTCCAGCTACAAACAAGCCTGGAATAGAACTTTGCAAATTATAATCAACCCACAAGCCACCCATTGTATAATGTGGTGCTGGGTAAATTTGCATTGGAACTTTGTAAGGATTCTCTCCAGTAATGTTTTCGTACATTTCAAATAAGTTACCATATTTTTCACGAACTGCTGGCTCGCCAATACGTTTTATTGCATCTGCAAAATCGAGATAAACTGAGCGTCCGCCATTAACTCCTTTGCCTTCATCACAAGCATATTTTGCACTACGTGAAGAAATATCACGAGGAGCTAAATTTCCAAATGATGGGTATCTTCTTTCCAGGTAATAATCCCTATCGTTTTCGGGTATATCGCTTACAACTCTTTTTTCGCCAACAATATTTGGCACCCAAATGCGTCCATCGTTTCTTAAACTTTCGCTCATCAATACTAGCTTGGATTGACCTTCGCCATGCTGTGGCAAACAAGTAGGATGAATTTGTGTGTAACAAGGGTTTGCAAATGCAGCACCTTTTTTATGTGCACGCCAAGCCGCAGTAGCATTACTCATCATGGCACTTGTAGAGAGAAAAAACACATTTGAATATCCACCTGTTGCAAGCACAACAGCTTGTGCAGAGTGGCTTTCAATTTCGCCAGTAAGCAAATTACGAACTGTAATACCTTTTGCTTTTCCATCAACAACAACAACATCAAGCATTTCGCGACGATGATGCATTTCAACATTGCCAAGTTTAATCTGTCTGTTCAACGAACTATAAGCACCAAGCAATAATTGTTGTCCAGTTTCTCCACGTGCATAAAATGTTCGTGAAACCTGAGCACCACCAAACGACCTATTAGCAAGGGTTCCGCCATACTCGCGTGCAAAAGGAACACCTTGTGCTACGCATTGATCGATAATGTTATTACTAACTTCTGCAAGACGATAAGTGTTTGCTTCGCGTGAACGGAAATCGCCACCCTTAATTGTATCGTAAAATAATCTGTAAATTGAATCGCCATCATTTTGATAATCTTTTGCAGCGTTAATACCACCTTGTGCAGCAATGGAGTGGGCTCTACGGCTTGAATCGTGATAAGTAAATGCTTTTACTTTGTAACCAAGTTCGCCAAGCGTAGCGGCAGCACCAGCACCAGCAAGACCAGTTCCTACAACAATTACATCAAATTTTCTTTTGTTAGCTGGGTTAACCAACTTCATATTAAATTTATGGTTCATCCATTTTTCGGATAAATTTCCTTCTGGGACTTTAGAATCTAGGTTAATCATTAGTTACCTCCCATTGAACGAATGAAAAAATAAATTGGAATTGCAGCAAATCCAACAGCAAAAATAACTGCATAAGCAGTTCCAATAAACTCAACTAATGGAGTGTATTTTTTGTGGTGCCATCCAAATGTTTGGAACGCTGATTGGAAGCCGTGGTTTAAGTGGAAACCGAGAACAAGCATAACAATTACATAAAAAATTGCGGTTGGTAAATCTTGAAACATTGTAGCAACTACATCGTAATAGTGATGCGTTCCTTCCATTCCAAAATTAAATTTCACCCATAGTGTTGCTAAGTGTCCGATTAAGAAGATAAGAATTATACCACCTGTATATGGCATTGTACGCGAAAAGAAAGTTGAATTTTCCTTTGCAGCATTGATGGCATATTTGTCTGGATTAGCTTTTCGGTTTTCCCACCAAAGCCTAATACCGTTAAAAATATGAAACCCGAATAATAAAACTAGTGCCGTTTCTGCAACACGTACAAGTGGTTTTACTGCGTCAAGACTGCCTACGAGCAAGTCAAACCCATCTTTTCCAAAAAATAAAAACATATTGTTAATAAAGTGAACTGTAAGAAAGAGTATTAAACTCAAACCAGTTAACGCCATAACAATTTTTTTACCAATGGAAGAATTTAAACTTTTTGAGAGCCATCCCATTAGTTTTTCTCCTTAATTTAAGTATAAAATATTGAATTTTCCTGATATGAAACTTGGTGTGCTTCTGCCAAGGGCATCCCCTCGGAGATAAGCTCAGCAACCACAATTTTAATAATTTTTAATGCCATACTGAATTTGTTGAATTTTTTTTAGATAAAAATATTTACATCCGTGAAATTAAATTAAATAGTTATCAAAAACAAAATAATTCGTTTTTTGTTTAAAAATTATAGCCATTTTTTCAATCCTCTTGGCAACTACGCATAGCAGTAGGAAATATTTGTAAATACTTTTTTTATGAAACAGAAATAGATTTTAATTTTTAACTCAAGTTCAGCACTAGAAGAGTACAAATGCTGAATTGCTTAAGTTGTTTGAAAAACATCAGAAATTTTATGAATATAGAGACACCTATATAGTGATTTTGAAAAGGTAGAATTTAATAAATTATTTTACTTGCATTATTTTGAAATAACTCATATTTTTGTAGCTCGTTTCTTTTAAATATTGACAAAATGGGCAGGCGCCAAAGTAGGAGAGTTGGGGCGGACTGTAAATCCGTTGGCTAAGCCTGAGGGGGTTCGATTCCCTCCCTGCCCACATTTGATATTTTTGAAGGAGAGTAGAAAGACCCATTTCTATTCGTACTTCGCTAAATATCTTTCAAAATAAATAACGTTTATAATTTTATAAGCGGGGGTAACTCAATTGGTAGAGTCACAGCCTTCCAAGCTGTTGGTTGCGAGTTCGAGCCTCGTCTCCCGCTCAAATGAGCTTTTCTGTTTACATATTGAAAAGTTCAATTGTATTGGAAAATGCTGACGTAGCTCAGTTGGTAGAGCACATCCTTGGTAAGGATGAGGTCGTCGGTTCAAATCCGATCGTCAGCTCAAATAATTTAGTTGGCAGAAAAAATAAAAGTTTAAGTTAAAAAAAGCAAATAGTTTTAACGAGGAAAAATAAAATGGCAAAATCTAAAAACGCACGACAAACGATAATTTTGGAAAGCACAGCTGATACTGGATATCGTTATACAACAAAGAAAAACAAAAGAGAACATCCAGCGAGAGTTGAGTATAAAAAATACGATCCAGTTGTTCGCAAGCACGTAGTTTTTAAAGAAACTAAATAAATTTGTGATGCGAGAGTAGTTCAATTGGCTAGAGCAGCGGTCTCCAAAACCGCAAGTTGGGGGTTCGAATCCCTCCTCTCGTGCTACTATTCAAAAAAATGGTAAATAAGTAATGAAAGAGAAAATAGTTAATTTTTTTACAGATGTAGTAAAGGAAATGAAAAAAGTTACCTGGCCTACACAAGCTGAGTTAAAAGAATCTACAGTAATAGTTATTATTACTTGTTTGATACTTGCAGCATTTACATATCTAATTGATATGAGCATAACACAAATATTTCAAGGAATTTTTTAGCAGTGGAAGAAGATAACGCACAAGCAAAATGGTATGTAGTTAGAACCTTTTCGGGGCATGAGAATAAGGTTAAAACCGCTGTTGATATGGAATTAAGCGAAAATGAAGCATTACGTGCCCGTATTGTTGAAATGTTAGTTCCTACCGAAAAAGTTTTTGAGATAAAAGATGGAAAGAAAAAAACTAAAATTCGTAATTTTTTTCCTGGTTACGTTTTATTAAATGCCGATTTGGATAATAGGGTAATAGACTTTATCAATAATACTCCATCCATAATGGGATTTTTAGGCAATCAAAACAACCCAGTTCCATTACTTCCAGCAGAAGTAAAAAGAATTATTGGAAGAATTACTCAGGATAAAGATACTGAGAAAACAGATACTATATTCAGATCTGGCGACTTAATCAAAATTATTGATGGACCATTTAATAATTTCTCTGGCATTATTGAAGAAGTGAACGAAGATAAAATGAAAATTAAAGTTATGGTTTCAATTTTTGGAAGAAAAACTCCAGTTGAAATTAATTTTGAACAAGCAGAATTAGAAAAATAAATTATAATTATAGGTTAAATTATGGCTAAGAAAATTAGTGGTTATATTAAATTGCAAATTCCAGCCGGGCAAGCAAACCCATCGCCACCTGTTGGACCAGCATTAGGTCAAAAAGGCGTAAACATTATGGAGTTTTGTAAGCAATTTAATGCTAAAACTTCAGGAGATGCTGGTTTAATAATTCCTGTTGTAATAACAGTTTTTGCAGATAAATCATTTACATTTATTACAAAAACTCCACCAGCAGCAGTTTTATTAAAGAAAAATCTTAATTTGAAAAGTGGTTCGGCAGAACCAAACAAAACAAAAGTTGCAAAAGTTACTAGAGCTCAATTGCAAGAGATTGCCGAAACAAAAATGGCAGATTTGAATGCAAATGATATTGACCATGCTATTAGTATGATTGCGGGAACAGCTCGTAGTATGGGTATTACGGTTGAAGGATAATATTAAAAAGTTTATAAATTAGGTAAAAAAATGAAATTGTCAAAAAGAGTAAAATCCTTAAAAGAAAAATTAGACTTAAAGAAAGAATATACTATTGAAGAAGCTGTTCAGCTTTTAAAAGACAATTCTAATGTTAAGTTTACAGAATCTTTAGATTGTGCTATCAGATTAGGTGTTGATCCACGACATGCAGACCAAATGATTAGAGGTACTGTTAGCCTGCCACACGGAACTGGTAAAGAAGTTAAAGTTCTTGTTGTTGCAAAAGGTGCTAAAGCAGACGAAGCTCTTGCTGCTGGTGCCGATTATGCAGGCTTTGAAGAGTATCTTGCTAAAATTAAAGAAGGTTGGACTGATATTGATGTTGTTATTGCTGCCCCCGATACAATGGGCGAGTTAGGCAAATTGGGACGTACTTTAGGTCCAAAAGGTTTAATGCCAAACCCTAAAAGTGGTACAGTAACAATGGATGTTGCAAAAGCAGTTAAAGAAGTTAAAGCCGGAAAAATAGAATTTCGTGTTGAAAAAACTGGTATTGTACACACAACATTAGGAAAGTTGAATTTTGAAACTCAACAATTAGTAGATAACACAAAAGCATTTATCGATAAAATAAATGCTATGAGACCATCTTCGGCTAAAGGAACATATGTGAAAAGTTTATTTATTACTAGCACTATGGGACCTGGAATTCATATTTCCAAAGATGAAATTTAACAAAAATACGCACTCATTATATATATAATGCTTCTATAAACAGTATTAAACTGAATTAGGAAAAAGATGAACAAGACAGAAAAAAGCGAAATGCTTTCTCTTATTAAAGAGAAATTTGAGCAATCTACTGCAGTGTACTTGGTTGATTACAAAGGTGTAACCGTTGAAGAAATAAATGGTTTACGTCGTTCATTTATCAAAGAAGGTGTTAGCTACAAAGTATATAAAAATACTTTGGTTAAAAGAGTTATTGCCGAGCTTGGTGGATACGAGGAATTAAACGAGCTACTTGTTGGAATGGTTGGTATTGCATTTGTGGACGAAAACTTTGTTGCCCCTGCCAAAATCATCAAAGACTTTAACGGAAAGAATAAAAAATTCGATTTCAAAGGTTGCTACATAGATTCTACATTCTATGGCGAAGATCAACTCAAAACCCTGGCTTCTATGCCAACCAAGGAAGAAGTTATGGCTAGCATTGTTGGTAGCATCGCTGCTCCGGCATCAGGTATTGTTGGTTCAATAAACGCAGTTATTAGAGATTTAGTTAGTGTAATTGATGAAGTAGGTAAAACAAAAGCCGCATAAAAAATTTAAAAGATTAATTTAAAGGAGAAATAAGATGTCAGAAAAAATAGCAGAAATAGTAGAAAAAATTAAAGCACTTACTTTAGTTGAAGCTTCAGAATTAAAAACAGCTTTAGAAGATGAATTTGGTGTTTCAGCAGCAGCTCCTGTAGTTATGGGTGCAGTTGCAGCAGATGCTGGTGCAGCAGCTGAAGAACAAACTGAATTTGACGTTATTCTTGCAAGTTTTGGCGAGAAGAAAATTAACGTAATTAAAGTTGTAAGAGCTCACACTGGATTAGGATTAAAAGAAGCTAAAGACTTAGTAGATAACGCTCCTAAAGCTGTTAAAGAAGGTGTTACTAAAGAAGAAGCAGAAAAAGTTAAAACTGAGCTTGAAGAAGCTGGTGCAACTGTAGAAGTAAAATAATTTATTTTTTTTTATAAATTATTTGTAGAATTTCCAACGTGGTAAGACGATAAGGTTCGTCTTGCCACTTTATATATTTTAAAAAGAATGTTTAGTAACAATAATTTCCAATTATTTAGGGAGGTCTGGGTTGGATAAATATAAGAAAAATAAAACGACGAACCGTATAACTTTTGAGACCATTACTCCTGCCATTAAACAGCCAAACCTGTTAGATATTCAGGTTAAATCGTTTGAAGAATTTGTTCAGAGAGATGTTCCCAGGAACAAAAGAGAAAATAAGGGATTACAAGAAGTTTTTACAAATAACTTCCCTATTTTTGATAATAAAGAGTTTTATCGATTAGACTTTGTTGATTTTCATATAGAGAAATCTCGGTTTTCAATTCAAGAATGCCAAGAGAGAGGATTAACATATAGTTCTCCACTAAAAGCAAAACTACGGTTATCTACCAAAGATGATGAAACCGAAGAATATGTTAATTCTATTGAGCAAGAAGTTTATTTAGGTAATCTCCCTTTTATGACAAAAAAGGGTACATTTGTAATTAATGGAGCCGAAAGAGTAGTGGTAAGTCAGCTACATCGTTCTCCTGGTGTTGCTTTTGGTCAAACAAGGCATCCAAACGGAACCCCAATTTACTCTGCTCGTATTATCCCATTCCGTGGTTCTTGGGTAGAATTTGCTACAGATATTAATCATGTAATGTATGTTTACATCGATAGAAGAAAAAAATTCCCTGCAACTACATTATTACGTGCATTAAATTACACTACCGATGAAGAAATTTTGAACCTATTTAGTCTGGTTGAAAATATTGATGTTAAAAAATTAAATCCAGAAGACCATCACGGACGTATTTCTGCCGAAGATGTTATTGATATGGATACTGGTGAAATATTTGTTACTAAAGATGATGAATTAACTGAAGAAATTATAGATAATATTAAATCATCCGATATTAAAAAAATAAAAGTTATTACTGGCGATACAAATGCCGAGCAAGATTTAATTCTTAATACTTTGCGTAAAGACCCTTCTATTTCAAAAGAGGAAGCACTTTTTGCAATTTACCGTCAATTACGTACTGGCGAAGCCCCTGATGTTGAAACAGCCGAAGCATTAATTGAAAAATTATTTTTTAATTCCAAACGATACGATTTAGGTGAAGTTGGTCGTTTTAGAATGAACGATAAATTAGGTTTGGATATTCCAAAAGATACACGTGTTCTTACAATTGAAGATATTGTTTCAATTATGAAAAGCATTATTTTATTAAAAAATGGTAATGTATCTGTTGATGATATAGACCATCTTGGAAATAGAAGAGTAAGAACTGTTGGTGAGCAATTACAACAACAATTTAATGTTGGTTTAGCTCGTATGTCTCGTACAATCCGCGAGCGTATGAATATGCGTGATAACGAAAATATGCAACCACAAGATTTAGTTAACGCACGAACAATTAGTGCTGTTATTAATGCATTTTTTGGAACAAATGCATTATCACAATTTATGGATCAAACAAATCCACTTTCAGAACTGACACATAAAAGAAGAATTTCTGCTTTAGGACCTGGTGGACTTACAAGAGAAAGAGCTGGTTTTGAGGTGCGTGATGTTCATCATTCGCATTACGGTCGTTTGTGTCCTATCGAAACTCCCGAAGGTCCAAATATTGGTCTTATTTCGTCATTAACTTTATATTCAAGAGTTAATAAGTTCGGATTTTTAGAAACACCTTACAGAAAAGTAAAAGATGGTAAAGTTTCTAAATCTGTTGAATACTTAAGTGCCGATCAAGAAGATGAATTTATTATAGCACAAGCCAATGCTCCTATAAATGAGCAAGGTAAATTTGTTTTAGATAGAGTAAAATGTCGTAAACGTGGAGATTTTCCGGTAGTTGCTCCAGGAGTTGTTCATTATATGGATGTTGCTCCTTCGCAACTTGTTAGTGCTGGTGCATCTCTAATTCCTTTCTTAGAGCATGATGATGCCAACCGTGCATTAATGGGTTCTAACATGCAACGTCAAGCAGTTCCATTATTAGTTCCAGAAGCTCCAATAGTTGGTACTGGCATGGAGTATAAAACTGCTCACGATTCTCAATCGCTTGTTCTTTCGGAAGATAAAGGCGTTGTTGAATATGTTGACGCAAAAAAAATTATTGTTAAATACGATTCTAATCCAGATAGTTACGATGCTTTAACAAATTTTGATGACGAACGAAGAGTAGAATATAATTTAGTTAAATTCAACGGAACTAACCAAGAAACATGTTTTAACCAACGTGCAGCTGTTGTAGTTGGTCAAAAAGTAAAAAAAGGCGATGTTCTTGCTGATGGTCCTTCAATAGATAAAGGAGAGTTAGCTCTTGGTAAAAATGTTTTAGTTAGCTTTATGCCATGGAGAGGTTATAACTTTGAAGATGCTATTATAATAAGTGAAAGAATAGTTTCTGATGATGAGTTCACTTCTTTGCATATTGAAGAATTTGAACTTCAAGTTAGAGAAACAAAACGAGGCGATGAAGAATTAACTCGCGATATTCCTAATGTAAGTGAAGAGGCAACAAAAGATCTTGACGAGCGTGGAATTATTCGTGAAGGTGCCGAAGTTAAAGAAGGTGATATTTTAATTGGTAAAATTACTCCTAAAGGAGAAACTGACCCTACACCAGAAGAAAAATTACTTAAAGCTATTTTTGGTGATAAAGCTGGCGATGTTAAAGATGCATCCTTAAAAGCACATCCTGGTTTGAAAGGAACAGTTATTAAAACAAGATTGTTCTCAAGAAAACGTAGAGATCCAGATGCAAAAAAACAAGAGAAAAAAGATATTGAAGCTTTAGAACACAGATTTAGTTTGAAACGAGCAGAACACTACAATATGTTAGTTAGTAAGTTAATAAAAATTGCTTCTGGTAAAAAATCTGTTGGTATTAGTGATTTAGATGGAACTCTTCTTTTCAAAAAAAACACTGTTGTTTCAGAGAAAACATTCCAAGATATTGAAGATGTTACAAAATTAGATTATACGCAAGAATGGTTCTCTGATGAAGAGACTAATAAAATGATTAAAGACCTTTTTAGTAATTATTTCAAAATACTTGCCGATTATGAAGAAGACTTTAAAAGAATTAAATTAAATATTCAAAGTGGTGATGAATTATCGCCAGGAGTTGTTCAACTTGCAAAAGTTTATGTTGCTAAAAAACGTAAGCTACAAGTAGGCGATAAAATGGCTGGAAGGCATGGTAACAAAGGTGTTGTTGCACGTATTGTGCCTAAAGAAGATATGCCATACCTCGAAGATGGAACTCCAGTTGATATAATTCTTAATCCACTTGGCGTACCTTCTCGTATGAACCTTGGTCAGTTGTATGAAACTGCACTTGGTTGGGTTGGTAAAAAATTAGGAGTTAAGTTTGAAACTCCAATCTTTGATGGAGCAAAAGTCTCAGATGTTGAAAACTTTGTTGCAGAAGCTGGGCTTCCAGTAGGTAGCAAAGCAACACTAATTGATGGACGCACAGGCGATAAATTCCACCAAAAAATAATGTGTGGTTACATTTATATGCTCAAGTTAGGTCATATGATTGATGACAAACTTCATGCTCGTTCTATTGGACCATACTCACTTATTACACAGCAACCTCTTGGTGGTAAAGCACAATTTGGTGGTCAGCGTTTTGGTGAAATGGAAGTTTGGGCACTTGAAGGTTATGGTGCTTCTAATATTTTACAAGAAGTTTTAACAGTTAAAAGTGATGACGTTGAAGGACGTGCTAAAACTTACGAAGCTATTGTAAAAGGCGAAAATTTTTCTCGCCCTAATGTTCCAGAAGCATTTAATGTATTAATTAAAGAATTACAAGGTTTAGGTTTAGAGATAAAGATTAACTAGTTAAACTAAATCAATAAAGTTTAAGGGGAACATTTATGAGATCCAAAACACAAGAATCAAAAATAAAAAATATTAACAAACTAACAGTTAGTTTGGCTAGTCCTGATATTATACTTTCTAGATCGCACGGTGAGGCAACAAAACCTGAAACCATAAATTATAGATCGTTCAGACCAGAAAAAGATGGTTTGTTCTGCGAAAAGATTTTTGGACCTGTGAAAGATTGGGAATGTGCTTGCGGAAAATATAAAGGTATTAGATATAAAGGAATTGTCTGCGATAGATGTGGTGTTGAAGTTACACAGAAAAAAGTTCGTAGAGAGAGAATGGGACACATAAACTTAGCTGTACCTGTTGTTCACATTTGGTTCTTTAAAGCTCTTCCTTCCAAAATTGGTAACATTATTGGAATGAAAACTAAAGAGATTGAAAGAGTTATTTATTACGAATCTTATGTAGTTATTAACCCTGGCACAACTGGATTACAATTCAAAGATTTAATTTCAGAAGATCAATATTACGAAATTCAATATTCTTTAGATTACGATAATGATTCTTTAGAAGATGACGACCCTAAAAAATTTATTGCTAAAATTGGTGGTGATGGTGTTAGAGAGTTGTTAAAATCAATAAATGTTGAAGAAACATTTAGAACATTAAAAGCACAGTTGAAAATTGAGACATCACAACAAAAACGTGGCGATTTGCTGAAACGTCTTCGTGTGTTAGAAGCTTTTAGAGAGCATGCAGGAAAAGTGCCTAACAAACCAGAGTGGATGGTAATGTCTATCTTACCAATTATTCCTCCAGAATTGCGTCCATTAGTACCTCTTGAAGGTGGAAGATTTGCAACAAGTGATTTAAATGATCTTTACCGAAGAGTAATAATTAGAAATAATAGATTAAAAAGATTAATAGATATTAAAGCTCCTGAAGTTATTTTAAGAAACGAAAAAAGAATGCTTCAAGAAGCTGTAGATGCTTTGTTCGATAATTCACGTCGTGGAAGTGCTGTACGTAGTGATGGCAACAGACCTCTTAAATCTTTAAGTGATATGCTTAAAGGTAAACAAGGGCGTTTCCGCCAGAACTTACTTGGTAAACGTGTGGATTATTCTGGACGTTCAGTTATTGTTGTGGGTCCCGAGTTGAAATTACACCAGTGCGGACTTCCTAAAAACATGGCTATTGAGTTATTCAAACCATTTGTAATTAGAAAACTTATTGAGCGTGGTTTCTACAAAACTGTAAAAAGTGCACGTAAATCTGTTGATAGAAAAGAGCCAGTAATTTGGGATATTCTTGAAAAATTAATTGAAGGACATCCAGTATTACTAAACCGTGCTCCTACACTTCATCGTCTTGGTATTCAGGCTTTCCAACCAATATTAATTGACGGTAAAGCTATTCAGTTACATCCAATGGTTTGTACTGCGTTTAATGCCGATTTTGATGGTGATCAGATGGCTGTGCATGTGCCGTTATCGTACGAAGCACAATTAGAAGCATCAATGTTAATGCTTTCTAGTCATAATATTCTTTCACCACAAAATGGTAGCCCAATTGTTGTGCCTACACAAGATATTGTTCTTGGTTGCTACTACTTAACAAAAGTAAAAGCTGGTGCAAAGGGCGAAGGAATGCTCTTCTCTAATACACAAGAGGTGCAAGTTGCATACGATCATGAGGCAGTAGAACTTCATGCAAAAATTAAAGTTAAAATTGATGGCGAGTTTATTGAAACAACTGTTGGTAGAGTAATATTTAACGAGATAGTTCCAAACGAAATGGGATTTTGGAATGAATTACTTGTTAAAAAAGTATTTAGTGGATTTATTTATAAAATGTTTGTAACTCTTGGTAATGTTGTTACAGCTAATTTCTTAGATAATATTAAAGAACTTGGATATAAATTTTCTACACTTGCTGGTGTTTCAATTAGTTACAGCGATATGCTTATTCCTGAAGAAAAGAAAGGAATGATTGATAGTTCCAACGAAAAAGTATCTGGAATTATGGATGAGCATGATCAAGGTTTTATTACTGATGCAGAGCGTTACAATAAAATTATTGATGTTTGGACACATACAACAAACAATGTTGCTAAATCATTAATGGAAAAAATTAAAACTGACAAAGATGGTTTTAATTCGCTTCACATGATGGTAGATTCTGGTGCTAGAGGCTCGCAAGAGCAGGTTCGCCAGTTGGCTGGTATGCGTGGTTTGATGATGAAACCACAAAAATCACTTTCGGGTGCATCTGGTGAAATTATTGAAAACCCAATTGTTGCTAACTTTAAGGAAGGTCTTTCAGTACTTGAGTATTTTATTTCTACACATGGTGCCCGTAAAGGTCTTGCCGATACAGCTCTTAAAACTGCCGATGCTGGTTACTTAACACGTCGTTTAACAGATGTTGCTCAAGATGTTATTGTAACTTTGGACGATTGTGGAACCATTAGAGGTGTTGATGTTTCGGCTATTAAAGATGTTGAATTAGAACGTGAACCTCTTGCAGAGCGTATTACCGGACGTGTGGCTCAAGAAGATATTTACGACCCACGTACAGATGATTTAATTGTTGAAGCTGGAGAAATGATAGATGAAGAAAAAGCTGAAAAAATTGATGACGCTTCAATTGATTCTGTATTTATTAGAACAGCATTAACATGTGAAGCAGAAAGAGGTATTTGTGCTAAGTGTTACGGACGTAACTTAACAACAGGGCATTTAGTTGAAATGGGTGAAGCAGTTGGTATTATTGCAGCTCAGTCAATTGGCGAGCCTGGAACACAGCTTACACTTAGAACTTTCCATTTGGGTGGAACTTCATCTCGTATTGCTAGTCAATCGCAAGTTGATGCAAATGTAGATGGTAAAATTATATTTGATAAAATACAATTTGTTGATAGAGAAGATTTCTTAGGAAAAGTAAAAGTTGTTACTGGTCGTCGTGGTTCACTTGGTATTTTTGACCAAGATAACAGACAAATTAAAAAATACGATATTCCTTATGGTGCTGAGCTTCGTGTTGATGATGGTAAACCTGTTAAAAAAGGTCAACCACTTTACAATCACGATCCCTACAATGCTGTAATTTTAACAGATATAAAAGGAATGGTTCGTTTTGTAGATTTAGTTGATAATTCTACTCTAGAGCAGGTTGCAGATGAGCAAACAGGCCATGTTGCAAAAGTTGTTATCGAATCTAAAGATAAAACATTAACACCAAGTATTGTAATTACCGATGCTAGTGGAAATGAAAAAACATTTAACTTACCAACAGGTGCTTACCTTTCAGTTGAAGATAATTCAACGGTATTACCTGGAACAATTTTAGCAAAAATATCTAAATCAGATTCTAAAAGTAGAGATATTACTGGTGGTCTTCCTAGAGTTACAGAGTTATTTGAAGCACGTAGCCCTCACGACCCAGCAGTTGTTTCTGAAATTGAAGGTATTGTTAAATTTGGTGCAAAAAAGAAAGGTTCACGAGAAATATTAGTTGAATCACTTGATGGAATGGATCTTAAAAAATATAATGTTGCCTACGGTAAACATATTTTAGTTCAAGAAGGTGATGAAATTCCTGCTGGTGAAAAAATCACCGATGGTCCAGTTGACCCTCACGATATTTTGAAAATTAGTGGTACAAATGCAGTTCAAGAATATTTAGTTAATGAAATTCAGGATGTTTATAGGTTACAAGGTGTAAAACTTAACGATAAACACATTGAAGTAATAGTTCGTCAAATGTTACGTAAACTCAGAATAATTGCATCTGGCGATACTTCGTTTATTGAAGAAGATTTGATAAACAGAATAGTAATGACTAAAGCAAATAAAGTTATGCTCGAATCAGTTTATGTAGAAAACCCAGGTGGCTCACTTTTAGAAAAAGGAGAAATTATTTCTAGAACAAAAATGAGAGAAATAAATTCTGATTTAGAAAGAAAAGAGAAAGAGCTACTTGAAGTTAGAGATGCAGAACCAGCAACATTCGATAACGTTCTATTGGGTATTACTCAATCGGCATTATCTACAGAAAGTTTTATATCCGCTGCTTCGTTCCAAGAAACAACAAAGGTATTAACAAATGCTGCAATTGCTGCAAAGGTTGATAACTTAATTGGATTAAAAGAAAATGTTGTTATGGGTGGAAGAATTCCTGCTGGAACTGGTCTAAGAAAATATAATGATATAATATTAGAAGTTGAAGAGCCAGAAGTAGTAGAAGAAACTGATGCGGTTGTTAAAGAGATAAAAATAGAAGAATAAAGATAATAATTATTAATTCACGTGCTTGACTTACTCGGATATAAACGGTATATTACGAGTCTGAATTTTTAAGCACTCTAAACAGTAACGGAGGTAAATAAGTGCCAACAATAAACCAGTTGGTTAGAAAAGGACGTAAAGTTGTGAAGTCTAAAAATAAGGCTCCAGCTTTAGAAGCATGCCCACAGAAACGTGGTGTTTGTACTAGAGTTTATACAACTACTCCTAAAAAGCCTAACTCAGCATTAAGAAAAGTTGCAAGAGTGCGACTAACAAACGGTATGGAAGTAACAGCATATATTCCTGGTGAAGGACATAATCTGCAAGAGCATTCAATTGTGTTAATTAGAGGTGGAAGAATTAAAGATATTCCTGGTGTTCGTTATCACATAGTGCGTGGTTCGTTAGACACAAGTGGTGTTGATGATAGAAAGAAAAGTAGATCGAAATATGGCACTAAAAAACCTAAAAAATAATAGACTGATATGAGAAAGAGAAGAGCAGAAAAACGATACATTAAACCAGATCCAAAATTTAACGATTTATTAATTGCTAAGTTTGTTAACTATGTTATGTTGGATGGTAAAAAATCAACTTCAAGAAATGTTGTTTACGAATCATTTGAACTTATTGAAAAAAGAACTAAAAAGACAGCTGTGGAAATTTTCAAAAAAGCAGTTAGCAATGTTCAACCAATGGTTGAAGTTCGTAGTAGAAGAGTTGGTGGTGCAACATACCAAGTACCTATGGAAGTTAGACCAGAGAGAAGAACTTCTTTGGCATTACGTTGGATTAAAAGATATGCACGAGATAGAAAAGATAAAACGATGGCAGAAAGATTATCGGCAGAATTAATTGCTGCATCTAATGGCGAGGGCCCTGCAGTTAAGAAAAAAGATGAAGTCCATAGAATGGCTGAAGCAAATAAAGCTTTTGCCCATTTCAAATGGTAATGATATGATGATGGATAAGGATTAGAGTAGATGGCTAGCAAAAGAGTTGACTTAAATAAAGTAAGAAACATCGGTATTATGGCGCACATTGATGCGGGTAAAACTACAACAACAGAAAGGGTTTTATACTACACAGGTAAAACTCACAGAATTGGTGAAGTGCATGATGGCGGTGCTACAATGGACTGGATGGAGCAGGAAAAAGAACGCGGTATCACTATTACTAGTGCTGCTACAACTGCATTCTGGGATGGGCATCAAATAAATATTATTGATACTCCTGGGCATGTTGATTTTACAGTTGAAGTTGAACGTTCTCTTCGTGTTTTGGATGGTGCAGTTGCGTTATTCTGTGCTGTTGGTGGTGTTGAGCCTCAATCGGAAACAGTATGGCGTCAAGCAGATAAATATAAAGTTCCTCGTATCGCATTTGTAAACAAAATGGACCGTGTTGGTGCAGATTTTTACAGTGCAGTTGAAATGATGAGAAAAAGACTCGGTGCAAATGCAATTCCTATCACTTTACCTATTGGCGAAGGCGATATGTTTGCTGGTGTTATCGATTTAATTACTATGAAAGCACGTATGTATCACGAAGATACATTAGGTGCAACTTTTGAAGATAGAGATATTCCATCAGATTTAGTTGCTTTAGCGGAAAAACATAGAACAATGATTTTAGAAGCTGTTTCAGATGTTGATGATACATTACTTGAAAAATATCTTGAAGGCGAAGAAATTTCAAACGAAGAGATTTCTAAAGTTTTAAGAGATGCAACAATTCAGTTGAAAATAACTCCTGTTTTGTGTGGTTCTTCTTTTAAAAACAAAGGTGTACAAAAACTTCTTGATTCAGTAGTGGAATTATTACCTTCACCACTCGATACTGAAAAATTAAGAATTCATCATATTCATCAAGATGAGGAAGTTGTTAGAAATATTGACCCAAAAGAAAAGCTTACTGCATTAGCATTTAAAATTATGACTGATCCTTTTGTAGGAAAACTAACTTATGTGAGAGTTTATAGTGGTAGAATGACTGCGGGTTCATATATATATAATGCTGTATCGGATAAAAAAGAAAGAGTTGGACGAATTCTTTTGATGCACGCAGATAAAAGAGAAGATGTTGACGAAATTAGAGCAGGAGATATTGCAGCTATTGTTGGTCTAAAAAACACTAGAACTGGTGATACACTTTGTACTGAAGATGACAAAGTATTACTAGAAAAAATGGAGTTTCCAGAGCCAGTAATTCAAATTGCAATTGAACCTAAAACTAAAGCAGACCAAGATAAATTAGGTCAAGCATTAGCCAAATTATCAGAAGAAGATCCTACGTTTAAGGTTAAGACCGACGACGAGACAGGACAAACATTAATTTCTGGTATGGGTGAACTTCATCTCGAAATTCTTGTTGATAGAATGAGAAGAGAGTTTAAAGTAGAAGCAAATATTGGTAAACCTCAAGTAGCTTACCGAGAAACAATTACCAAAACTGTTCAAGCAGAAGGTAAATTTGTTAAGCAAAGTGGTGGACGTGGAAAGTATGGTCATGTTTGGTTGGAAGTATCTCCGAACGAACCAGGTAAAGGATTTGAATTTGAAAACGCTATCGTTGGTGGTGTTGTTCCTAAAGAATATATTACACCAGTATCACGCGGTGTTGAAGATGCACTTAAAAATGGTGTTATTGCTGGATATCAAATAGTGGATGTTAAGGTTAAGCTTTATGATGGTTCTTATCATGATGTTGACTCTGATGAAGTATCATTTAAAGTTGCTGGTTCAATGGCATTAAAAGAAGCAGCAAGAACTGCAAAACCTGTTCTTCTAGAACCTTTAATGAGTATTGAAGTTACAACACCTGAGGAATATATGGGTGATGTAATGGGAGATTTAAGCTCACGTAGAGGTAAAGTTGAAGGTTTTGAATTACGTAAAGATGCTCAAGTTATCCGAGCACACGCACCATTATCCGAAATGTTTGGTTATGCAACTATTTTAAGATCAATGACACAAGGACGTGCAATATATTCTATGCAGTTTTCACATTACTCAGCAGTTCCAAAAGCAATTGCTGAAGAAATTTCAGAAAAAGCAAGTAGTAAATAATTAAATAATATAATTCAACAACAAGTAAAAAACACAACTAGGAGTTTTCTATGGCAAAGGAAAAATTTGATAGGAGTAAACCTCATGTTAATATCGGTACTATCGGTCATGTGGATCACGGTAAAACAACATTAACAGCTGCGATTACAATGTCGCTGGCAAAAAAAGGTTTATCAGAACAAAGATCTTTCGACAGTATTGATAATGCACCTGAAGAAAGAGAAAGAGGAATTACAATTGCAACTGCACATGTTGAGTATTCAACTGCTGACAGACATTATGCACACGTTGACTGTCCTGGTCATGCCGATTATGTTAAAAACATGATTACTGGTGCGGCTCAAATGGATGGAGCAATTCTTGTAGTTGCTGCAACTGATGGTCCTATGCCTCAAACTAGAGAGCATATCCTTCTTGCACGTCAGGTTGGTGTTCCATACATTGTTGTTTACATGAACAAAGTTGATCTTGTTGATGATGAAGAATTAGTTGAATTAGTTGAAATGGAATTAAGAGAATTATTAACTGAATATGAATTTCCTGGAGATGATATTCCAATAATTAAGGGTTCTGCTCTTCAAGCTCTTGAAGCTGCTTCTGGTGATGCACCAGCTGATGATGAAAGAATGAATAGTATTTGGGAACTAATGGATGCCGTTGATTCGTATATTCCTGTTCCTGAAAGAGATGCCGATAAGCCTTTCTTAATGCCTGTTGAAGATGTATTCTCTATTACTGGTCGTGGTACTGTTGCAACTGGTAGAGTTGAACGTGGTGAAATTACTATTGGTTCTGATGTATCTTTGATTGGTCTTGGAATGGACAAAAAAACAGTTATCACTGGTATTGAAATGTTCAGAAAAGAACTTGATTCTGCTGTTGCTGGCGATAACGCTGGTCTATTAATGCGTGGCGTTAACAAAGAAGAAATTCAAAGAGGAATGGTTTTGGCTAAACCAGGTTCTATTACTCCTCATACAGAATTTGAAGGCGAAGTTTATATCCTTTCAAAATCTGAAGGTGGACGACATACACCATTTTTTAATGGTTACAGACCTCAGTTCTATTTTAGAACTACAGATGTAACTGGTATTGCTACTCTTCCTGAAGGAACTGAGATGGTTATGCCTGGTGATAATGTTAAAATGAGTGTAAAATTAATTTCAGAAATTGCAATGGAAGATGGATTACGTTTCGCTATTCGCGAAGGTGGCAGAACCGTTGGTGCTGGAGTTGTAGCAAAAATTATTAAATAGCATGTTATTATATTGCCCAATTAGTAATAATTGGGCAAATTTTTAAGGAGAAAAAGATTTTGGCAAGTCAAAAAATTAGAATTAAATTGAAATCATACGATCATATTTTGATAGATAAATCGACTGAAAAAATTATTAAAACTGTTAAGACTTCTGGAGCTGTAGTTTCAGGTCCTATTCCTTTGCCAACAAGAAGATCTGTATATACAGTTTTACGTTCTCCTCACGTTGATAAAAAATCTCGTGAACAGTTTGAAATTAGAGCACATAAAAGAATTATTGATATACATAACTCAAACAACAAAACCGTAGATTCTCTAAGTAAATTAGAAATTCCAGCGGGTGTTGATATTGAGATTAAGTTATAAGGATTGAAACCATGCCAGGATTGTTAGGTAAAAAAATAGGAATGACTAATTATTACTCAGAAGATGGAACTGTAACTCCTGTTACTGTTATTGAAGCTGGACCATGTACTGTTGTTTCTATTAGAACAAAAGAAATAGATGGTTATGAAGCTCTTCAGTTGGGTTTAGGTAGCAGAAAAGAGAAACATCTTGCTAAAGCACAAATTGAAGATTATAAGAAGAAAAATTTGAAGCCTTCAAGAGTATTAAAAGAATTTAGAAGTTTTGATATTTCAGAGTATAAAGTTGGCGATGAATTGAATACAGATTTATTTTCAGAATTTGATGTTGTTAAGGTTTCTGGAAAAAGTAAAGGTAAAGGTTTTCAAGGTGTAATGAAACGTCATGGTTTCCACGGTGGTCAAAGAACACATGGTCAAGGCGATAGAGAAAGAGCACCTGGTTCTATTGGACAAAGTTCATGGCCTTCTAGAGTTCTTAAAGGAATGAAAATGGGTGGTAGAATGGGTTACAAAAGAATAACTACTACCGGACTTAAAGTAGTTAAAATAATTGCTGAAAAAAACATAATATTAGTTAAGGGTGCAGTTCCCGGAGCAATAAATTCAATAATTGAAATTAAAAAGTAATTGGTTTAATAATGAAGTTAGATGTTTATAAAACAGACGGTAGTCAAGAAGGATCTTCGGTAGAATTAGCTGAAGATGTATTTGGAATTGAGCCTAATGACCATGTTATTTATCTTGCCGTGAAAGCTTATTTAGCAAGTCAGCGTCAAGGTACTCATAAAACTAAAGAACGTAACGAAGTAAGTGGTGGTGGTAGAAAACCTTGGAATCAAAAAGGTAGAGGTTCTGCTCGTGCTGGTACAACTCGTTCGCCCATTTGGGTTGGTGGTGGAACTATTTTTGGTCCTAAACCAAGAAATTACCGACAAAAGTTAAATAAAAAAGTAAAACGATTGGCACGTAAATCGGCGTTATCTCATAAAGCAATTGCTAATCAGATAATGATTGTTGAAGATTTCAATTACGAAACTCCTAAAACAACCGATTTTGTGAAAATGTTGGATGCGTTAAAGATTACTGGTAAAAAAACTTTAATACTTACATCAGAGCATCAAGAAAATGTTTATAAATCTGGTAGAAATATTGATAGAGTTTCAATATTAGAAGCACAAAAAGCTTCTACATACGATTTGTTGAACAATCAAGTTTTAGTATTGCAAAAAAGTGCAATTGAAAAATTAGTTAGTGTATTCAATTAAAAGGTTAATTGGTATTTAGAATGAATAATATTTTAATAAAACCCATTGTTACTGAAAAGATGACAGCCATTATGGAAAGAGAAAACAAGTATGGGTTTATTGTTAATTACAATGCAAACAAAATTGAAATTGCTAAGGCAATAGAGAACAGATTTGAGGTTAATGTTGTTGCTGTTAATACCATTAGGTATAAGGGTAAAATTAAAACTCAATTTACTAAAAAAGGTAGATTTAGTGGAAAAACACCTCAGTTTAAGAAAGCAATTATTACGTTAAAAAAAGATCAAAAACTAGATCTTTTTGAAGAAGTGTAGATATTAGGAATTGGAGCTTTAGTAAATGGGAATTAGAAAATTAAAACCGAATACACCTGGAACTAGATATCAGTCTATTTCAACTTTTGATGAAATAACAAGATCTACCCCAGAAAAATCTTTAACAGTAGCACTAAGAAAATCTGGTGGAAGAAATAATCATGGTAGAATAACTAGTCGTCATATAGGTGGTGGACACAAAAGAAGATATAGAATTATTGATTTCAAAAGAAACAAATTTGATGTACCTGCAAAAGTATTCTCAATTGAATATGATCCTAACAGATCTTGCAGAATAGCTTTATTACATTATGTTGATGGTGAAAAAAGATATATTCTTGCACCTAATGGCTTAAAAGTTGGCGATATGCTTAAGTCAGGTGATGGCGTTGAAATTAAAATTGGTAATGCAATGAAATTGAAGGACGTTCCACTTGGTAGTTTAATTCATAATGTTGAATTAAAACCGGGTAAAGGTGGGCAATTAGCTCGCTCTGCTGGGATGTCAATTCAACTTGCTGCTAAAGAAGGAAAATATGCTCAACTTAAACTTCCTTCAGGTGAGGTAAGACTAGTTTCGCTAGAATGTATGGCTACTTATGGTGAAGTAGGAAATTCTGAAATTGAAAACATTAGTCTTGGTAAAGCTGGTAGAAGTCGTTGGTTAGGCAAGCGACCTAAAGTACGTGGTGTTGTTATGAACCCTGTAGATCATCCAATGGGTGGTGGTGAAGGTAAGTCCTCAGGTGGTGGTCATCCTGTTTCACCTTGGGGTCAGCCAGCAAAAGGTTATAAAACTAGAAAGAAAAAGAAAGAATCTAATAAATTTATTGTTAAACGAAGAAAGAAATAAAATAGAGATTAAGTATGCCAAGATCAGTCAAAAAAGGTCCATATATTGATATTAAATTGGATAAAAAAGTTCAACAATTAAACGATACGAACCAAAAGAAAATTATTAAAACATGGGCTCGTTCTTCTACAATAACACCTGATTATGTAGGACACACTATTGCAGTACATAATGGCAATAAAATGATTCCTGTATATATATCAGAGAACATGGTTGGTCATAAGTTAGGGGAGTTTTCTCCAACTAGAATATTTAGAGGTCATCCGATGTCTAAAGCTGAAAAAGCATCAAAGATAAGAAAATAATTTTTATAAGGTATTAGATAAATGGAAGCAAAAGCAACACATAGATATATTGGTTCATCTCCTAGAAAGATGAGATTAGTTATCGACCTCATTAGAGGAATTAATGTAGAAAAGGCAATGGAAATTCTTCATTTCAGTGCTAAACATCCTGCAAAAAACGCAGAAAAAGTTTTAAGATCTGCAGTTTCTAATCTAATGAATAAAGACGAAGAATCTAATTTAGAGCCATCTGATTTATATGTAAAAGAAGTTTTTGTAAATCAAGGTCCTACATTAAAAAGAATGCTACCTGCACCAATGGGTAGAGCTTATACAGTAAGGAAAAGATCTAATCACTTAACAATAGTCGTAGCTAGCAAATAGTTAGTTGAGGAGGAATATTTGGGTCAGAAAGTAAATCCAATAGGTTTTAGAGTAGGTATAATTCGAGGTTGGGAATCCAACTGGTACGAAAGTGGAAGTTATGCTGAGAAATTGAATGAAGATAAGAAATTAAGAATGTATGTTAGAAATCGTTTGAAAAAAGCTGGTATTTCTAGGGTCATAATTGATCGTACTTCTAAAAATGTAGTTGTAACAATTCATACATCACGCCCTGGTGTTGTAATTGGTAAAAGTGGTAAAGAAATTGCTCAACTTGAACAAGAGTTAAAGAGCATTACAGATAAAGAAGTTAAAGTTCAAATATCTGAAATTAAAAGACCAGAATTAGATGCTTATTTAGTAGCTGAAAACATTGGTACTCAACTTAAAGGTAGAATATCTTTTAGAAGAGCAATGAAATCAGCAATTCAATCTGCTCGCAGAATGGGTGCAGAAGGTATCAGAGTTATGTGTTCAGGTCGTTTGGGCGGTGCAGAAATGGCTAGAAAAGAGCAGTATAAAGAAGGGAAAATTCCTTTACATACGCTTAGAGCCGATATTGATTATGGTACATTTACAGCACAAACAATTTATGGTTCTATTGGTGTCAAAGTTTGGATTTGCCGTGGAGAAGTTTTAGGAAAAAGATTATCTGATTAAGAGTTTTAGGAGTTATTCTAATGTTAATGCCCAAAAGAGTAAAATATAGAAAATCACATAGAGGTAGAAGAAAAGGTAAAGCTTATCGTGGAAGCACGATTAACTTTGGTGATTTTGCAATTAAGGCTACAGAAGCTGGATGGATTACAAGCCGTCAAATAGAAGCATGTCGTATTGCTATTACAAGAACAATGAAACGTGATGGTAAAGTTTGGATTCGTATTTTTCCTGACAAACCAGTATCTAAAAAACCATTAGAAACAAGAATGGGTAAAGGTAAAGGTAATCCAGAATTTTGGGTTGCAGTTGTTAAGCCAGGTAGAATTCTTTTTGAAGTTACAGGTGTTTCAAAAGAACTTGCTATGAAAGCTTTTAGATTAGCCGGACACAAATTGGCTATTAAAACAACAACTTCTGTAAGACCCGATTACGAAGAAAATTAATGTAAGGATTGTAAGATGAAGATTACCGAAATTCGTGAAATGAAAGATATAGAATTAGTAAAAAGAATTGAAGAAGAGGAACAAAATTTAGTTGATCTTCGTTTTCAAAATGAACTAAAAAACTTAACTAATACTGCAAAACTTGATATAGTTAAAAAAGATATTGCAAAAATGAAAACAGTGCTTAGAGAACGAGAATTAAAAGCACCAGTAGCTGATAAGGATTAATTAGGAAATTGGATAAAATGGAAACAAGAGCTTTAAGAAAAACGAGAATTGGTGTTGTTGTAAAAAATGGAATGGATAAAAGTATAACTATTGCGATTGTTCGTAAAGTTGCTCATCCACTCTATAAAAAGTATTTCAAAAAAACAACTAAGCTTATGGCTCATGATGAAAAGAATGAATGTAGCATTGGTGATGTTGTTAAAATAATGGAAACACGACCAATTAGTAAAAATAAAAATTGGCGATTAGTGGAAATAGTTGAAAAAGCTAAGTAATAAGGCAGCGATTAGGAGAATTTTGAAATGATTCAAACAGAAACAAATTTAGCGGTTGCAGATAATTCGGGTGCTAAAAAAATTCGATGTATAAAAGTACTAGGTGGTAGTGGACGTAGATACGCTAGTGTTGGTGATTTAATTGTTGTTGCAGTTAAAACAGCAATACCACATGGTGGTGTAAAAAAAGGTGAAGTTTCTAGAGCTGTTGTAGTTAGAACTGCTAAAGAAGTAAGACGTAGTGATGGTTCTTATATAAGATTTGATGAGAATGCTGCTGTATTATTAGATGCAAACAATGAACCTCGTGGAACTCGTATTTTTGGTCCTGTTGCTAGAGAACTTAGAGATAAGAAGTATATGAAAATTATTTCACTTGCACCTGAAGTATTATAAAAGAAGGATTTTTTGAAGATGAAAATTAGAAAGAATGATAATATTATTGTTATAGCTGGTAACTCAAAAGGGAGTACTGGAAAAGTTCTTAAAGTATTTCCTAAATTAAATAGAGTTATTATTGAAGGTGTTAACATACGCAAAAGGCATACAAAGCCAAGTCAAGATAATCCAAATGGTGGAATTATTGAGAAAGAAGCTCCTATTGATGCATCTAATGTAATGATACTTGATCCTAAATCAAACGAACCTACTAGAGTTGGATCAAAAATAATTATTGACGACAAAACTGGTAAAAAGAAAATTGTAAGAGTTAGTGTATCTAGCGGCGAAATGCTATAATTGAATTTAAGGATTAAGAGTTAAAATGGCAAAGAAAGAAACAAAGAAAACAGCTAAAAAAGAAGTAGAAAAAGCAGTAGTTGCTACAAAAATACCATTACTTCTTTTTGATAAGTATAAGAATGAAATTGTCTCTAAGATGATGGAAAAATTTTCATACACCAATATTATGCAAGTTCCTAAGTTGGATAAAATTGTAGTGAATACAGGTATTGGTGAAGCAGTTAATGATTCTAAAGTTATTGATTCTGCTGTTAAAGATATTGAAACTATAACTGGACAAAAAGCACAAATTAGATTAGCTAAAAAATCTATCTCTAACTTTAAACTTCGCGAAGGTATGAAGATTGGTGCAAAAGTTACTCTACGTGGAAAAAACATGTATGAGTTCTTAAACAGACTTATATCTGTTGCTTTACCTCGTGTACGTGATTTTAGAGGTATTCCAGATAAATCTTTTGATGGAAGAGGTAATTATACTCTTGGAATTAAAGAACAAATTATTTTTCCTGAAATTGATGTTGATAAAATAAACAGAATTATAGGAATGGATGTTACTTTTGTAACTACTGCTAAAACAGATAATGAGGCTTACGAATTATTATTAGCTTTTGGTCTTCCTTTTAAGAAAAAACAAGCGTAGGTGGTAATAGTAGATGGCAAGAAAATCGGTATTAGCTCGAGAAGCTAAGAGAAGAAAAGTTGTTGAAGAATATGCAGCTATAAGAAAAGAATTAAAAGAAAATCATGATTACGAAGGATTGCAGAAGTTACCTAAAAATGCTTCGCCTGTTAGATTAAAAAATAGATGTACTATGACAGGTAGATCTAGAGGTTATTATAGAAAATTTGGAATTTCAAGACTTGTTTTTAGAGAAATGGCTCTGAAAGGGGAAATTCCTGGAATCAAAAAAGCCAGTTGGTAAATTATTAGGAGAGTAGGATATGCCAGTTACTGATCCAGTTGCTGATTTTTTAACTAGAATTAGAAATGCAATAGGTGCAAAAAAGAGATTTGTTGATATACCATCTTCTAACATGAAAGTTGGTTTAGCAGAAATACTAAAAAGTTCTAAATTTATTGTTGATTATAATGTAACAGAAGATAATAAACAAAATGTTATTAGAATCTTTTTAAAATATATTAATGGACAATCGTCAATTAGTGGACTTAAGAGAATAAGTACTCCTGGTCTTCGTAATTATGTCGATTCGGATAATATACCACGTGTATTAAATGGTTTAGGAGTTGCAATAATTTCTACTTCAAAAGGTCTGTTAACAGATAAACAAGCAAAACGAGCTGTTATTGGTGGCGAAGTAATTTGTCACATTTGGTAAATATTTGAACGGAGAAGATTAAGTGTCAAGAATAGGTAAAAATCCAGTTAATATTAAAGATATAACTTTTACTCAAAAAGGTCAAAATGTTAAAGTAAAAGGTAAACTCGGTGAGCTAGAAATGGAAGTTCATCCAAATATTACTGTTAAAGTTGATGGTGAAAAAGTTGTAGTTACACGTCCAGACGATAAAAAGGAAAATAGAGCATTACACGGATTAACAAGAGCTCTAATTCAAAATATGGTTACCGGAGTTACTGAAGGTTATTCTAAAACATTAGATATTGTTGGTGTTGGTTACAAAGCAGAATCTAAAGGAGGAAATCTATTCCTTAATATTGGTTATTCTCATCCAATATATTTTATGCCTCCGAAGGAGATTAAAATTGAGGTTCCAACACCTACACAAATGAAAGTTAGTGGTATCGATAAAGCTTTAGTTGGTCAAGTTGCCGATAAAATTAGATCTTTCAGAAAACCTGAACCTTACAAAGGAAAAGGAATTAAGTATAGCACCGAAATTATTGTTAAAAAAGCTGGTAAAACTGCAGGTTAATTTTTTAGATTAAGAGATTAGAGTTAAAAATGTTAAAAAGAATTAAACAAAGAAAAGAACGAAAAATAAAAAGAGTAAGAAAAAATCTATTTGGAACTGCTGAAAGACCACGATTAACAGTTTTTAAGAGTTTAAATCATATTTATGCTCAAGTTATTGACGATAGCAATATGAAAACATTAGCTTCTGCATCAACTTTATCTAAAGAAATTGCTGATAAAATTGCTAATGCAAAATCTAAAGTTGAAAAAAGTAAAATTGTTGGCGAATTAGTTGGTAAAAATGCAATTGATTCAAAAATTGAAAAGGTAGTTTTTGATAGAGGGTTATATAAATATCACGGACGTGTTCAAGCTGTTGCAGATGGTGCAAGAGAAAGTGGCTTGAAGTTTTAATACATAGCCGGATCGTCTAATGGTAGGACTACGCCCTTTGACGGCGTCTGTAGAGGTTCGAATCCTCTTTCGGCTACTATAAGAATAGAAAAAATGTAATTATTGGAGATAAAATTGAAGCCTAGAAAAGTACAAAATCCTGATGGTTTGAAAGAAAAAGTTGTACACATTAACCGTGTTGCAAAAGTGGTTAAAGGTGGTAGAAGATTTAGTTTTAATGCCATTATTGTAGTAGGTGACGGTAAAGGAACTCTTGGTGTTGGTCTTGGTAAAGCTAATGAAGTTGCAGATGCAATTTCAAAGGGTATAGACGATGCAAGAAAAAATATTGTTAAAGTTACTTTAGTAAAAGGTACAATACCACATAAAATAATTGGTAAATATGGTGCTGGTCAAGTTTTGTTGAAACCTGCATCACCTGGTACTGGAGTTATTGCTGGTGGCGGAGTGCGTGCTGTACTTGAAGCTGCAGGTGTTGAAAATATTTTAACTAAATCTTTAGGTTCTAGTAATCCACACAATCAAGTTAAAGCAACTTTAAATGGATTGTTAGATTTAATTGATGCTAATAAAATGGCTGCTAAACGCGGTATGGCTGTTGAAGAATTATTTAACGCTTAATTGAGGAAAAGAATGGCTAAAAAATTAAATATTACACAAACTAAAAGCGTTATAGATAGAACTAAAACTCAAAAATTAACTATCGAAGCTTTAGGTTTAGGAAGACCAAATTATAGTAAAGTACATAACGATACTCCTCAAATAAGAGGTATGATAAATAAAGTATCGCATTTATTAAAAGTTGAAGAAATTGAAGAGTAGGAAACCTAATGGATATTTTAAGTAATCTTAAAGCCGCCGAAGGCGCTACAAAAAACAGAAAAAGAATTGCACGTGGTGAAGGTACAGGACGTGGCGGTACTGCTACAAAAGGTTCAAACGGACAGAAATCACGATCTGGTTTTAAATATCGTGCATGGTTCGAAGGTGGTCAAATGCCTTTACAACGTAGAGTTCCAAAAAGAGGTTTTACTAGTCCGTTTAAAATATATTACCAAGTTGTTAATATTAGCGATCTTCAAATACTTGTTGATAATAAAAAAGTTGAAGATGGTATAATTAACGCTGTAGTTTTATACAAAAATGGTGTTATCTCAAAAGCCGTTGCTCCTTACAAAATTCTTGGAATGGGAGAATTAAAAGCAAAACTTGAAGTTGAAGCACACGGTTATAGTAATTCTGCAAAAGAAAAAATTGAAGCTGCTGGCGGAACAATTAAAGAGATTAAAGGCTAATGGGAAAATTACAAGATACTTTTAGAAATATTTTCAAAATTCATGAGCTAAGACAAAGAATTCTTTATACTTTAGCTCTTCTTGTTGTTGTAAGACTTGGTGCACATATCACCTTACCTGGTATTGATTCTTATTTATTATCGGAAGCAATGGCTAACAAAACATCTGATAATTTATTAGGACTTTACGATTTGTTTGCGGGTGGTGCTTTTAGTAACGCTGCAATTTTTGCATTAGGAATTATGCCATATATTAGTGCTTCTATTATAATACAACTTGGTGGAGCAATAATTCCTTACTTCCAAAAGTTACAACGCGAAGGTGAAGAGGGAAGAAAGAAAATTACTCAGCTTACCAGATATGGTACTGTTTTAATTTCTTTCTTTCAATCAATAGGTGTTGTTACTGGTGTTATTATGAACTTGCAATATAACGGTGTTTCTGTTGTTCCTGTTGATGTGCAAGGTTTTGGCTTTGTTTTTAGTTCTGTAATTATTCTTGTTGCTGGTACAGTTTTTATGATGTGGATTGGTGAACAAATTACAGATAAAGGTATTGGAAATGGTATTTCACTTATCATATTTATTGGAATAATTAATAGACTACCGTTTGCTCTTTTAGATGAGTATAGATTAATTGCTGCTGGAACACGCAACATTGTTATTGAAATTATTATTCTTGCAGCTATGGCTCTCATAATTGCATCAATTGTTTTATTAACCGAAGGTACACGTCGTATTCCAGTTCAATATGCAAAACGTGTTGTTGGCAGAAAAGTTTATGGTGGTGTTACTCAATACATTCCACTAAAAGTTAATACTGCTGGTGTAATGCCAATTATTTTTGCTCAAGCAATTATGTTTATTCCATCTACAGTTTTGTCATTTTTCCCAAATAATGATTTCTTACAAGCTGTTGCTGGGTATTTTAATTATACATCATTAACGTATTCTTTAATTTATGGATTGATGATTGTATTTTTTACTTATTTTTATACTGCAATAGCTTTTAATCCACAAGATGTTGCCGAAAATATGAAAAAGCAAGGTGGCTTTGTTCCTGGAATTAGACCAGGTAAACAAACATCTGAATTTATAGATAATATACTAACTAAAATTACTTTACCAGGTTCCATCTTTTTAGCAATAATTGCTGTTCTACCAGCGTTTATTACACGTTTAGGTGTATCTGGAAGTTTTGCCCAATTTTTTGGTGGAACTAGCTTGCTGATTATGGTTGGTGTTGCTTTAGATACATTGCAACAGATTGAATCTCACTTATTGATGCGACATTATGACGGTTTTATGAAAGCAGGAAAAATTAAGGGTCGCAGAGGTGGAATGTAATTGATTTTAATAAAATCAAAAAAAGAGATTGATTTTATTCGTGAAAGCAATCAAATAGTTGCTGAAACTTTGCAGTTAGTTAAGCATCACACTAAACCTGGAGTTTCAACTATTGAGCTTGATAAAATTGCTGAAGATTGGATTAGAAGTAATGGTGGTGTTCCTGCGTTTAAAGGTTATAAGCAATATGGAACAATAGATTTTCCTGGAACAATTTGTGCGTCAGTTGACGAAGAAGTTGTACATGGAATTCCCGGAAATAGAATTCTTAAAGAAGGTGAAATATTTTCGGTTGATATTGGTGTTCTTAAAAATGGTTATTATGGCGATGCTGCTATTTCAATTGCAGTTGGTGAAATTTCGGAAGAGAAAAAACTTTTAATGAAAGTTACAGAAGAATCACTTCATAAAGGAATTGAAGCTGCGGTTGCAAATAATAGAATTGGAGATATTGGTGCAGCAGTGCAACAATATGTTGAAAGCTTTGGATTTTCTGTTGTTAGAGATTTATGTGGTCATGGTGTTGGACGTAAACTACACGAAGAACCACAAGTACCTAATTACGGTAAAAGAGGAACTGGAGCAAAAATTAAAAATGGAATGACAATTGCAATTGAGCCAATGATTAACATTGGAACTCATAAAGTTATAGTTGCAGATGATGGTTGGACAGTTATTACTGCCGATAAAATGCCATCGGCACACTTTGAACATTCAATTGCAATTATTGATGGTAAACCAGAAATATTATCGGTTAGTTAAAGAATATGGCAAAACAAGAAGCAATAAAAATTGATGGTGTAGTTACAGAAACATTACCTAATGCACATTTTAAAGTTAAGTTAGATAATGGACATATTATTTTGGCCCATATTTCTGGTAAGATGAGAATGCATTTTATTAAAATTTTGGTTGGTGATAAAGTAGCATTAGAACTATCACCTTATGATTTGAATAAAGGTAGAATTACCTACCGATATAAATAGTTGGAGAAAGAGATGAAAGTTAGTGCATCTGTTAAGAAAATTTGTGAACATTGTAAAATAATTAAACGCCATGGAGTTGTTCGTGTGATTTGTAAAAATCCGAAACACAAACAACGTCAAGGTTAATTAGGAGGTAATTAGTTTGGCTCGTATCGCAGGAATCGATTTACCAAAACAGAAAAAAGTATATATTGGTTTAACATATATATACGGAATTGGTCAGTTTACAGCTAGAGCAATTCTTAAAGAAGCTAAGATTGATGCTGAAAAGAAAATATCTGAATTAACTGAAGAAGAAGTTGCAACAATTAGATCTATTATGGTTGCAGACTATAAAGTTGAAGGTGCATTACGTAGTGAAGTTCAACAAAACATTAAGCGTCTTATGGATATTGGTGCATACAGAGGTTTAAGACATCGTAGAGGTTTACCAGTAAATGGACAAAGAACTAAAACTAATGCAAGAACTCGTAAAGGTAAAAAACGAACTATTGCAGGTAAAAAGAAAGTTATTAAGTAATTAACAGGTTATTAAAGGAGTAAAAGTTTTGGCTAAAGTTGTTAGAAAAACTAAAAAGAAAGTTCATATAGATGCAGTGGGTGTTGCTCACATTAAAGCATCTTTTAATAATATTCTTGTTACTTTAACAGATGTTTATGGAAATACTATTTCTTGGTCTTCTGCTGGTAAAAACGGATTTAAAGGTTCAAGAAAAAATACACCATATGCTGCTCAAGTTTCAGCGGAAGGTGCTGCAAAAGAAGCGTATGATTTAGGATTGAGAAGGGTAGATGTTTTTGTAAAAGGACCTGGTTCTGGCAGAGAAGCTGCAATTAGAGCTTTGAATACAGCAGGGTTGCAAATTCTATCTATTAGAGATATTACACCTATACCTCACAATGGTTGTAGGCCACCAAAACGTAGAAGAGTATAAAGTAGGAGATATTAGATGGCTAGATATACAGGCCCAAGTTGTAAGTTATGCCGAAGAGAAAAACAGAAATTGTTTTTGAAAGGTTCAAAATGTCATTCACAAAGTTGTCCGTTAGAGACTAAGAATTATGTTCCTGGTCAACATGGTTTAAGTAGAAGGATGAAATTTTCTGAGTATGGTGTACAGCTAAGAGAAAAGCAAAAAGTTAAAAGAATGTATGGATTATTGGAATCACAATTTCATTCATACTTTGTTACAGCTAATAACCAAAAAGGTGTAACTGGCGAAAATTTAATAAAATTGTTGGAAAGAAGATTAGATAATGTAATTTACAGATTTGGCTTTGCTCCTTCGCGTAAATCTGCAAGACAATTACTTCTTCATCGTCATTTTCTTGTAAATGGTAAAACAGTTAACATTCCATCTTATTTACTTAAGCCTGGTGATGTAGTTACTGTTAAAGAAAAAAGTAAAAAGTTGGATATTATCCATAATACATTACGTAGAACTAAAGATTCTGTTTACGAGTGGTTGTTGGTTGACAAAGCTGCTTTAAGCGGAACGTTTAATCAAATTCCTAATAGAGATGAAGTTCCTATAGTTGCTAACGAACAACTTATTGTTGAGTTATACTCTAAATAAAATTTAAATTAAGAAGAGGAAATAGATGAGTTATCCGTTCATAAAAATGCCGGAAAATGTAATACTAGAAGAATCATCGTCAACAGGTAGTTATGGCAAGTTTGTTGTTCAGCCTTTAGAACGTGGATTTGGTGTTACTCTTGGAAATGCATTTAGAAGAATATTGTTATCTTCTATTGCTGGTGCAGCGATTACTGCAATTAAAATTGATGGAGTTTTGCACGAATTTACAAGTGTTCCAGGTTTATCGGAAGATATTACAGAAATAATTCTAAATCTTAAAAAAGTTAGAATTAAAATATTAAATAATAAAACTACTAAAATGGAATTATCTCTTAGTGGTGCACAAAATTTTACAGCTGCTAGTTTGCAAGAGCATTGTGCAGATATTGAAGTTTTTAATCCAGAGCAACATATTGCTACTTTAACTGAAAACGCAAAATTAACAATGGAATTACGTTTTGGGTTTGGTAAAGGATATGTTTCATCTGTTGATCAAAATATATCGGATAAAACTATTGGTCTTATTCCAATAGATTCTATCTATACTCCATTAACAAAAGTTACTTACGATATTAAAAATGTAAGAATTGGAGAAAGTAACGATTATGAGCAATTGAGCTTAGAAATTCATACAGATGGTTCAATTACTCCTGAAGATGCTTTATCAAATGCTGGTCAAATATTACGAGACCATATTAATTTATTCATCAATTTTGATCTTGAACAAGAAGAACAATCTGTTGAACCTGAAATTGATCACGAAACTGAAAGAATTAGAAAAATATTAATTACAAGCGTTGATGATTTAGAATTAAGTGTTAGATCGCATAATTGCTTAAAATCTGCTGATATTAAAACTCTTGGAGATTTGGTTAGAAAAGATGAAACAGAGATGTTAAAATTTAGGAACTTTGGTAGAAAATCTCTTTCTGAATTAACAGAAATTGTGGACAATTATGGTCTTGATTTTGGAATGGACGTAGATAAATATATTAATTATGGTAAAGAAAACATTTAAATTTTTTTAAGAAGGTTGTAAAATGAGACATAGAGTTAGAGGTCGTAAATTAAATAGAACTGCTTCGCATCGTTTGGCTACATTTAGAGCACTTGCTACTGCGTTGGTTAGAGAAAAAAAAATTAGAACTACTGTTGCAAAAGCCAAAGAATTAAGAACTTTTGTTGAGCCATTAGTTACTAAAGCAAAAGTTGATACTGTTGCTAACAGAAGACACATTGCACGTTTTATTCAAGATAAAGAAGTTTTGAAAGAACTTTTTAGTGAAATTATGCCAAAAGTTGGCGATAGACCTGGTGGATATACTAGAGTTGTAAAATTAGGTCGCCGTCGTGGTGATGCTGCCGAAATGGCAATTATCGAGTTTGTTGATTACAATGATGTTAATGCAAAATCAAAAGCACCAAAGGTTGAAGCTAAGGAAGAAGTAATTGAAGATGCAAACGTTGTTGAAGAAACAGTTAATGAAGAAGTTAAAGAAACTGAAATCGTAGAAGAAGTTGCTGAAGCGAAAGATGAAATTGTTGAAGAGGTTAAAGAAGAGACTACAGAAGACAAAAAAGAAGATAATTAAATATATCTTTATAAATTTATTAAAGAGTAATCGAAATTTTTGGTTACTCTTTTTTTTTATGCATAAACAGACTTTTTTTAAATTCTTTCAATAATAAATTAAACGATTTGAATTTAAAGAGTATTTTGTTAAATTTGGGTATCCTAAAAATTTAGGAACTAATTATTTTTTAATTTGTAAAAAGAGGTTGTTATGAAAAATCCAAATGTAGCG
>CAMZLW010000034.1 GCA_947311785.1 uncultured Ignavibacteriales bacterium
CAATCACTACCAAAATTTAATAATAAATTAAAAAAATCCTCTGGAAACACGACACACCTTTTTTTAATGCAAATTTACTAATTCCACAACAATAAGGGTAGAACCAAATCAATTATCTTCGATTTCTGCGTATAGATAAAGATTAATAAATGTTTAGTACAACTTAAATCAAAATTAGCATCCTACTTTCTTTACTTATTTGAACATACTGTTCCATCACATTTTCCCTTATTCTTTGAATATAGTTAAAAAGAGATTTGGCACTTAACTTGCCACTAATTATTCGTCAAATATAAATTAAATGGAAATATGATGAATAAGCTTTTAACTAATTTACTTTTACTAGTAGCCCTAACTTTTATATTCTCAATTGGATGCTCAGAAAAAAAAGTTACAGACCCACCAACTGGTGATGAATCCCTTGCGAAAGTTAGCTCGTGTGTTGGTTGCCACACAAATTACGAACACTTAAAAGCAAACCACACCCCCGAAGAACCACCCGAAGATACGGGCGGTTGTGGTGGTGCACCTCCGTTTCATCAACCGTACGATAGAGTATATCTTAGTGGTGCAGGATATGAAGCATTTAAAAATGATATCCATGGCAAACTTGGTTGTGTAACTTGCCACAATGGTGTTGAAGGAACTTCCGATAGAGCAATAGCTCACTCTGGTGATTTTATTAAAGAACCATCCCACCATACAGAAGAGAAATGTGCATCATGCCATCCAAATATTGTTGCCCGCACAAAAAACAGTATTCACGAGCAAGGGTGGGGACAAAAGATGTCTCTTATTAAACGTGGTGGATATGGAACAGAACCTGAAGATTTTCCTAATTGTCCCAAAGATATGAAAGAAGGCTACAACAATAACTGTTTCACATGCCATGCAACATGTGGCGAGTGTCATGTTATTAGACCTAAAATTGATGGTGGTGGTTTAATAAATGGTCATGCTTTTTCTAAAAACCCGATATGGCAAATGTTTGTGCAAAATGTCATGTTAGCCGTGGATGGCACGCTTATGCAGGAGTTGCAAGTGGAACTAAACCAGATGTTCATTTTACCAAGTTGGGCTACACATGTATGAGTTGTCATACTCAAGATGAAATTCATGGTGATGGCAAAACTTACAAAACACGTTATGCAATGCCTCAGTTACCTAAATGTGAAAATTGTCATTCGGGTTTAGAAAACAAAAATATTTATCACAAAAAGCATTTTAATACTTTCAACTGCCAAACATGTCATTCACAAGACTATAACAACTGCGGAAGCTGTCATGTTTCTAAAGGTGGTGGGCATGGTGGAGCAAGAATTCCTTCGCATATAAAATTTAAGATTGCATTAAATCCACTAAAAACTGCTCCTTATAGTGTAGATTTTAATGGTAGAGATAACTACAAATTAGCAACTGTACGCGAATCACTTTCTGCACCAGATACTTGGGATAATTATGGGGTAACATTAGAAAACTTTGATGTTTTTCCAACATACCAATATACAACTCCACATAATATTTTAAGATGGACTTCACGAACCGATACACTTATTGCCTATGATAGCACAGGGTTTGTTCAACCAGATAGCGTAGCAATTGCTCATCCTTCGTGTTCACAAGCGTGCCATATTATTAAACTTAATGACGGAACACTTAAGAATAGAGAATTTTATTTGTTCAATAACAATCCTAATGATGAAATTCAACCTAGCTTAAACGACTGGGAAATAAATGCTAACAAAAATATTGTAGTAGATGATAAACTTCCTGCAAGATGGGAGGCGAAGTGATAATTTATAATTGACAATTGACAATTGATAATTAAAAGCAAAAAGATAAAGATAAATTTTCAACAATAAACAACTAACTAATTATAACACAAGGAGAAACAAAATGAACTTACGCAAACTTTATTATTTGATGCTGATTATTCCACTTATGTTCTTTTATGCTGGATGTTCAGAAACAACAGATCCTCCAGTAACTGTAAATGAATCTGAAGTATTGGTTAAGTATCTTGAAGCCAATGGAAACCCTGTTGCAACCTATCCTAAAATGATTAAAGCTGATGCAGTTAATTCTAATATTCTATCAGGTGCAGATCAGGTAGTTATTGATATACGTAGTGCTGATGACTATGCAAAAGGTCATATTAAAGGTGCTGTAAATGTTGACCACAAACAAGTTTTAGCTTATTATGAAGCAAACAACTTAAAAGACAAGGCAACTGTGGTTATTGCTTGTTATACTGGACAAACTGCGGGTTGGGTTAACTCTCTATTAAATATGATGGGCTACACAAACGCAAGTGACTTAAAATGGGGAATGTGCAGTTGGAATGATGAAACAGCAAATGCGTGGAAATCTAACACAAACAATTCTAGAGCAGCTCAGTTTAAAACTACTGCAACTGCTAAACCAGCAAAAGGTAAATTGCCTAAACTAACTACTAACAAAACTTCTGGTAAAGATATTTTGAGAACAAGAGTTGAAGCAATATTCGCAGAAGGTTTTGGAGCGGCAAAAATATCTAGTGATGCTATTTACTCTAATCTATCGGGATATTTTATTGCAAACTATTGGAAAGAAGCAGACTACAATTGGGGACATATTGAAGGAGCAATGCAATTTTCTCCTAAAACTGCTTTTACTTTAAGTGAAGATTTAAAAACACTTCCTACAGATAAAGAAGTTGCAGTTTATTGTTATACTGGCCAAACTTCTGCTCATGTAACTGCATATTTAAGAGTGTTAGGATACAAGGCAAAATCAATTGTATATGGTGTTAACGGAATGTCTTACGACAATATTCCAGCTGCTAAATTTAACCCAGCTACAGAAATTCATGACTATGAATTGGTAAAATAAGTTATATTATAATGTAAAGAGCGGAGAGAACTCTCCGCTCAATTTTAAGTTCACAAAAAAAACAATAGACAAATGAGCGAAATGTTAGGTAATCAATATTTTATGGCACGTAATTATAGGGAAGCCGTGCGTGAGCTTGAACCAGTTTATTTGAAAGATAGTTCAAATAAATCTGTTATAAGAAAATTGATTATTGGATATACGCAAATTGGCAAAATAAAAAAATCTTTAGAACTTTTTACTTCGTTAGTAAAAGAAGATGTTCAGTTTATAATTACTGCCGATCCTGTTTTTGACGATTGCCCTTGCACTGAATTGAAAAAAGGGTTCTACCCTTATTGTTGTGGAATTAGTAAATTTGCATTAAAAAAGGTGTGCCGTGTTTTC
>CAMZLW010000035.1 GCA_947311785.1 uncultured Ignavibacteriales bacterium
AAAAATCCTCTGAAAACACGACACACCTTTTTTAATGCAAATTTACTAATTCCACAACAATAAGGGTAGAACCAATATTTCTTTCGGCAAATTTCTAATTTTCACTTTTATTAAATTGGGATCGCCCGAAGGTAATTTAGCATTGAAAATAATTCCAGTAAATGGAATATGTAATGGCATCTCATGGAAGGGAAGTGTAGCAAAGGTGAGTGTTAGTAGTGCTTCCGAAATATTATGGTGATGAAATTTTTTTGCCCGTAAGTAAATAGAATCGACCAAAGTTAAATCGGAAGTGTTAGTTTTTAGCAAATTAAATTCATCCGAGTTTACAAAATTGACAATATAATTAATTCCATCCTCCAAATCTTTTTCCACAAAAATTTGTGAAAACATAAAACTTGGTATGAACAACAGAATTATATATAGCTTTAGTAATTTCATTCTGATTTTTTAAGTATCAAGTGTTATCTTTACGAGAAATAATATAGAATAATTCTAAGAGGAAAAAATGTTTAAGAGAGCAATATTCTTTACGCTTATAATTCTAATTAATCTTCAAGCACAAACATACAATTTTGGAACACATTCTTCTACACTAAAAGGAGAATTAACAAAAGATGATGTCTTTGAAAAAGATTTTGGACGCTTTGATGCTTACGAATTGCAGATGGAAGAGGGCGACTTTATTATTATGAAGTTGACGACTGCAGATTTTTTCCCTTTAATGACTGTGGTTTCACCTTCGAGCGAATATAAAATAGCTTTCCCAAATGATTCAAACCCAGAAGTAATTTTCACACAAGAAATTGACGAAACTGGATTGTGGCAAATTTATATTGCTGGCGATAGCACAGATTATGGGAATCACTCGTTAAAACTTTGTTATGTTTCTAAAGAAACAAGAGAGCTACCAGCAAACGCAAGTAACTGTGATTTAGTGAATTTCTTCTTAGCTCATTCCGAAACTAATTTTGTCTATTTTACAAAAAACAATTTGGAGCTTAAAAGCGGTAAGACAAATTTAACTATAAATTCACAAGGGCTATTTGATAAAGTTGAATTAGAAAAAGATAAAAATAAATCTGAAGTAACAATTAGTTTTAATAAAAATAATAATTCGTTTGAAACTATTTCTAAGGAGCTTATCAAATGCCTAAAAGGAAATTGGAATAAACGAGAAAGTAAAAACGAAATTATATTTTCAGAAATTGAAGGGCTTAGAAAAATAATACTGCTAAAGAATAAGTTGGGTATTGAATTATCCATTTCTACTATGTAAGGTTGTAGAAATACATTTTATATTAGCAAGAATAAAAATTTTTTCTTGAAAATAAGAAAGTGATAATTCAAAGTTTCTAAATTATAATCATTTTACCAATTTTTAACTTGGTACATTTATTGTGTAATTGTTTCCAACAAAATTAGAAGATATGTCGGAAATAATTAAAATATTAAATAATAAAGATTATACAATAGAGAATGTTGCTCGCTTAATTAGTGAAAATGATTCTAAATTACGCAATACTCTTCAAACCAAATCACAAAAAATTATCTTTGAGGCAGGAAGTAATTTCCATAATTCTGAAAAGAGAATTCAAATTTCAAATTATTGTAGTGCTAATTGTTCTTTTTGTGAATCTAGAATTGACAATAATAAATTGAATCGTTTTAGGTTAAATAGGGAAGAGATAATTGAAGAGGCTGTAACAGCCTACAAGTCAGGATATGAATCTATCCTAATCCACTCTGGCTACGACGATTTTTATAACACAGATAGAATTGCGTATATTCTCTATTCCATAAAAAAGAAGACCAAACTTAAAATAACGCTTAGTTTGGGTTTGCGAAAAAAAAACGAGTACAAAAAGTGGAAAATTGCTGGTGCTGATGCCTATTTTTTAACATTTGTTACAAAAAATATTGAGTTATATAAACTATCTAATTCGTTGGGTACATTCGAAAAAAGGGTTGAGCATATTAACGAGCTTAAAAGTATTGGCTATTCTGTTGGTACTGGAAGTATTTTGGGGTTACAAAACGAAACGGTTAATGCAATTGCTGAGGATATAGTTTTTGCAAAAAATATAGATGCAAATTTTATAGGGTTTTGCAAATACAATAACAATGCTGTAGAAAATATATTAGGGGATGAATTGGCAAATAGAAGTGTAGAAGTTGCACAGATAGTTATTCCAAAAGTTAATGTTGGGCTGTACAATTTTTAAATTAGTAGTTGCTTAACTAAAAGTTTTATTAAGTATTAAAGATAATAAATTCGATTTTTTTGCCATACCAAATAAATCCCAAAGCCTAAGTTTTCCGTTTGAACAAATATATAAATCGTCCCAGCGTGTGGCATATTTATTTTTAAAATAGCGTAAACCCTCGTAATTGTAGGCGTATTTAATTCTTCTTCCAATAAAATTAAGTGTCTTTGTTTTTGATGTTGTACTTTGCTTTATATCTAAAACAAAAGGGACTTCGCCGAGCGAAAATTCTGTGAACCCTTCTAATTTAAGGTGCTTGCTAATTTGATATAGTATCACATCCATTACGCCATTTAGCCCATTTCTCTTTCTGAAAAATTGTTCACCCTGAACCTTTAGTGCTGAATTTTTTGAAATTAATATTGCACCCTCCCAAATATTTGGAGTTATTTCATAAACAAACAAACGTGTTCTTTTATTTAAACTATCCAGAAATAAATAGTTCAGTTTCGGTTTTCCCCAATACACGGTTGAAGAAACAAACTTTTTAAGCAGTTTGGAATTTTCTTTAGAGTAAATTATTTCTTTAACAGTTCCTCTTTTCAACAAACTTTTTAGACGTCTATTCCTTTTTTTTGAAAATGTAATATCCTTGTTAAGTTCAATTATTGCTTCTTTTGCAAAAAGAGTTTTGGTAAATCCAATTTTACTTAAATTGTTGGAAATATTATTATTGCATCCTCTAATAATTATTTTCTTTTTACTTGAAAAACTATTTATAGATGTAGCAAAGTTGTTGATATTACCAAAACTGCCACCGTTTAGCCAAACACAATTTTTGTTAATCCTTATTGTAGAAAGTTTATCAGTGCCACCAAAATTTGTCCAGCTTAGTGGTAAATTTTCTGTGGAAGTGAACTCTTTATTTGTTTGATATATTTCTCTGTACAAAACAATAAAATAAATTATGAAATCTTTACTATAAGATAAGTAAATTACGAGTGTAAAAATTATGAATAAAACTATGAAAAATAAAGTAACTCTCTGTGCACTTATCTTAATAGTGTTTAGCTTTAATTTAATATTTTCACAAAAATTATCTGATAATTGGAAGCGTATTAAGAGTGATAATATTTCGGAAATATTTCTTGACCCAACAAAAATTGTTGAGTACGGAAATGAAATTTCTGTTTGGGCTTTTGAAAAATTAGTTGAACCAAAAACAACAGATAAAAACGAAAAAATTTACTCCATAAAAACGCATTATCTTTTTAATAAAATGAAAAAGAGATTTGCAGAAATTGGAGTTATATATTATGGTGCAAAAGGTGGAATTGTAAATCGTTCTTCTAAATCGTCATTTAACGGAGGACCTACAGCTTTTACAACTCCAATATCAGCAAGCAAAAATGCTGAGGTCGTTTATAAAGAAGTTATTTCGTATCTGATAACAGGTAATGTAGCTGAAGTTGATAGTAAGAAGAATAACGACAAAAAAAAATTGGATGATAACGAAAAAGAGAAAGTTGAAAGTAAGAACGAGGTTACTGAACAAGTTCAAAAAGAAAAGAAAAATGTACCAGTAACTGTAGAGACTGAAAGCAAAGAACTTTCTGTTGCAGTTACAAGTAAAGTTGGCGTAAATAGTGGCCCCTCCGTTAAGACCAACAAACTTGAGAATAATAAAACCATTGATATTTCGTCAATTCCAAAATCACAAGTTACGCTAAAAGAAATTGATAGAGTTAAGTTGCCAAGTTTACCTGAAATTAAAGCAGATAAAAATGAGTATAATTTGCAAAATGAAAGAGCAATGAAAAATGCAATTTTTACTGATGGGAATTTATTTTGCTTTCAAGTTTCATCATGGAAAACAAAATCGTATGCAGATAGGGAAGTGAAAAAACTACTTGCAAAGGGGTACAACGCTTTTCTTGTTTCGGTAAAACCAAAACATAAACATAGTATTTGGCACAGAGTACGAGTGGGGTACTTCAATTCGCTAAATGAAACGAAGAGGGTTCAAAGAAAAATTAGATAGTGGATTGCCAGTAAGTGTAACAGTAATTCAGAGCAAATTTGGAACATTTTTATTTACTCCCCGAATTGCTGAGGTGTAATTTAGCCTTTGTTTTTATTGAGTAAAGAATTTATATTTGTTATTCTATTTTTTTAGAGTTATAGAAAATGCACCCATAGCTCAATTGGATAGAGTACCTGACTACGAATCAGGCGGTTGGAGGTTCGAATCCTCCTGGGTGTACAAGTAAGCTCAATAGCAGATTGTTATTGAGCTTTTTACTTTTAAAGACTTTTTAAAATTCCCCAAATTATTCAATGTTTTGTATTTAGTTTTACCTATTAACAGAAGTAATTTTATAGATTTCATTACTTTGAAAAATTAAATGTAGATATTATTTTTTCTGCAATTTTGAGCATTGAGTAGTCGCCGTGTTTTTCGGCGACATATCGAAATGCGGACTTTCAAAATTGAAAATTGATGAAGTGTAAATTAAAATATAGGGATAAATTAGAACTCTAATTAAGATTTAAGAGAAACACTAAAACAAGTATGATATAATAGAGAATTGTGAAAATTATGGAGCATAAATTGTTGAGGATTTATGGAAAACAATAAAATTAAGGGTTCTACCCTTATTGTTGTGGAATTAGTAAATTTGCATTAAAAAAGGTGTGTCGTGTTTTCAGAGGATTTTTTTAATTTATTATTAAATTTTGGTAGTGATT
>CAMZLW010000036.1 GCA_947311785.1 uncultured Ignavibacteriales bacterium
TATGTCCCAAGGTTTTTGTATTTTTAATCATCTGAAAAGTGGTGTTTGTTTGCAATATTTTTCTTTTTAACTATCTAAAAATAAGCATCTTACACCTCTTTTCTCCTTTTTTGTTTTAGTTTTTTAAGGAATCAATAATGTTGTTGTGTATTTCATTTTATACCTTCAAATTCCAAATTAAAAATATCGAATACCGAACAAGGAATATTGAATACTAAACAAAAAATCGAAATTCCTTGTTCTGCAGTCATTGTTCGAAATTTTCTTTTCTTAAATTCATTTCTGTTGTTCTGTATGTAACTCTATTGATGACAGTATCCGCAGAATCCTTGTCCAGGAATTTGTGAAAGAGCACCTGCATCTGTATGGCAGTTATAGCAAACAGAACCAAAGTCTCCATGCCAATCGCCTTCTTCGTTATTCATAAACCCACTCATATGAGTTTTAGGATTAGTTCCTTTTATTCCGTCGTTATCCATATGGCACATAATACAATTTGGGTCAGCCCCTTGTGTATCGTGGCAAGCAGCACAATTTTCTATATCTCGTTTTGCAATTTCAGCGTGCAATCCGCCACCACTTCCTACACCTAATGTTGTAAAGTTAGGTTGCGTGTGCGAACTAGGTAGAAAACCTTCCATTGCAAAATCGCCATTTTCATTTACGTTGTGGCACTCGGCACAAAATGTTTCTGTTTGATGACAAGTGATACAGTTGGATGCCTTTCCTTTTGCATCAATTCCATGATTGTATCTGTAATTAAGGTCGTGCACACGAGTAATTTGTTGTTGCTTTGTGTTATCAATATATCTGTGGGGCGAGTATGGTGCGTAAAAATTATCGGCACTATTTGTTTCGGTAATCATTGTTGTTCCAACGTGGCAACTTTCACAGAAGTTGTTATCGTGGCACATTTGGCAATTTGCATCTGCTTCCATCGAAGAAAATTTGTGCATCTCGTTAAAGCTAACTGCTTTGTGATCTTCAGGTAGCAAGTCGGCAGTAGAGATGTGGCAACTTTCGCAAGCAAAATTTGTTGCTTTGGCTTCGCCAATTTCTGAATGGCATTCGTTACAATTTTTCATTTCTGGAAAAAGAGTATTAGACTCAAAACTAAAATCAACTTCATTTAACCCGCTGTGGCACTGTGTGCATTCTGCATTCTCATTTTCCATGTGTGATTTATGGCTGAAGTAAAACTCTGGTTCTTCTGTTGGAAAAGGAACATTCACATTATCGTAATGGCAAGTGCTACATTCATCCTCGTCCTCAACATCGTGGCAGTCTGCACAAGTTTCCATTGTAGGAAGTAAACTTCCAGTTAAATCACTACTCTCGGTTGCCTTGGTATGGCAATCGGTACATTCCATATCTTCGCCAAGATGAAATTGATGTGAAAATTTAATTATCTCTTTGTTGGATGAATCTATTTCACTTTCAAACGCGAAGGCAGAAAGGGATATGTAAAGAATTCCAACAATAAAAATTAGTATGTAATATTTTAGTTTCATATCTACTCTGTTATAAGTTTACGTTAAACCAATAATTTAGTTTAAAGAGAATTCGAAAATCGTTTTGATAAATTTTGTTGTTAAAGTATTGCCCCTGCACATCAAACGATAAAACATTCCACGGTCTTACATTACATCCAGCAAGGAGCGAAATTATTTTGTTTGTTTTTGCATTGGCAGAAAGTTTGTAAGAGGTGTAACCCAACCCAACAGAGGGTGTAATAAATCCGTTGAAAAATGAGCGTGCTGTGTATATTGAAAGAGCATCCAACTCGCCAGCATAACCAAAAGTTTTGCGGTAACTAACGCTGCAAAATTTTGTGTTTAAGCCTATGGTTGCTCGCTGTGCGTTATCTGTCTTGTAAGTTACGTTAGCAAATTTACCAGTAACAGTAAAGGCTGAAGTAATTTTATAATCGGCACCAGCTTCAATTTCGTGAGTGTTTCCGTAATCGAATACTGCAAAAATTGAGTTGTATCTAATTTGCGGTGCACGATAATTATAATAAATTGATAGACCAAGATTTTCTATTTGTTCATATCGTCCACTGAATTCAATTCGAGATGTTGTATTAAAATTTAAATCATAGTCGTAACGAGTATAGATGTTGAAATTATTTTTCAATCTGTATGAAACATCTGCCGAGGCATACTTAAATTGGTTTGAATGATTTTTAATTAAATAATCCATTGGATTAAAATTATCATCCAACCGAATTGCTTCGTAAGAATTGAATGTATAATTTTTATCTATGTAACTCAATCCAATTCTTAAATTATTTATTGCAGTAATATCTAACTTACCACTCATTACGTAATTGTTTTCCCAATCGTCTGAAATTTCAAACTTTTGGTAAGCAGGAACATTTGCACCGTAGAATAAATCTAACTTATAACCACCGTATTTTAGCTTAATATTTCCACCATCATAAGTTCCGCTAGATACATTGTTAAAGAGTGAAATTCGACCAACTTTGAAAGTAAGTAAATTGTTAAAAAGGTTTCTTCCTTCAAAGTATAAGTTATAGATTCGCAAACGTGGATCGTTAACCATTTCCTGAGCCACGTCCATTTCGTAGTTTAGCCGAGTTTTAATTGCATACTTTCCATACCTTGCATTAAGCTGAAGCGTTTGGAATGTTCGTAAGTAGTTATACGTTTCAGTCGCATCGTGTCGCTGAAATGAGTATGCAGAAGAGGAAATCCTTCCGCTAAAATTTTGACTGCTAACCACAGATTGCAGTAATAATAATAAAATAACTAATAATTTTGTTTTCATATTTCTGTCTTAGGTATCAGATTGTGCGAGATATGATACAGACAAAAAAAATGCAACATGTTTTTTGTCTGTAATCTTACTCAATCTGTTGGTTAAATAATTATTATTTTGTTGGAACTGGATGTGCAATTTCTGCCCATCTTTTATTAAAATCGAAATCTTTATATGTTGGACTTTTATCGTTGTGGCATGTTAAACATTGGGCTTTTATTGCCGCATTATCTTTATATTCTGTTAATCCGTTAGCAACAGCTTTTGCATGGTTTTTCATAATTTTTTTCTTTTTATAATCGCTACCAGCACCATGGCAACTTTCGCACTGAATACCATCTTCAATTTTGAATTTACTTCCAAGCATTGAGGCTTCAACATTGTAACTAGTTATGTGGCAAGTTAAACACTCTGGAGTTTCAGCCGCTTTTGTTTTAAATCCCTTTTCAGTTGCTATTTTATCTGCTTCTGGTGTTTTAAGCGTTATGTATGCTTTTGCATGTTCACTATTTTTCCAAATTTTTAATTGATTACCAATTTTATCTTTTTTATGACACATTCCACACTTCTTAACTCCAACAAATGTGTGTGTATCTTGTGCTAAAATAGTTGAAAAAGAAAATAGTGATATTATAAAAAGGGTGAGAGTTGAGACAGTAATTTTTTTCATTTTTTCTCCAAAGTTTTTTGTTCTAAAGGTGTTCGCAAATAATGTGCCATATCTTAGAATTACAAACAAAGATATAATTACATTAAGATAGATTAAAAATAGATAATTATTCTTATTCAACAAAGAAGTATTCGTAAAAAACATAAAACATGAAACATTTGGAATGAAACGGATTGCACGTATGTGAAACAGTTGAAACAACACATGCTACTTTGGTGTGCTGTCTCATCACATAAAAGGGAGTGTTTTTTTTGTATTTAACTTCAGCGATTCAGTTATTCCGTTAAAAGTCAAGCAATTGAATGTAATGTTCAATAAAATATGGTTCTACCCTTATTGTTGTGGGTAAAGGTCTAAGTTCCCATGGAAAAATA
>CAMZLW010000037.1 GCA_947311785.1 uncultured Ignavibacteriales bacterium
AAAATTTAATAATAAATTAAAAAAATCCTCTGAAAACACGGCACACCTTTTTTAATGCAAATTTACTAATTCCACAACAATAAGGGTAGAACCAATATTGTTATAGGAATAAGATATAATCGACCAATATTGATGGTATTGTTTATTGAAGCAATTCTATTTGCTACATCTTCAAACTTTTGATCTACCTGTATGATACCAACAACATTTTTTTGAGAGTCGTATATTGGTGCTAATCCGGAAATTCTACTACCATTTTTATCATAGTATCTTGTAGTGTATTCACAATGTTTATTTTTATAAACTTTTGTAACAGCTTTTTTTGCAGGTTCGCTTATTTTAAGTAATACTTTATCCGAAGATACCCCACTGCTCAAAATTATTCCAAACGCTATACTGTTTTTATCAAGCACAAGTATATTATACTGCTCATCCGATAAATTAAGTATCTCCTTTGTTTGCTTAATAGTTTTTGTTATTCTTTTGTAAGGTTCTGATTTAATTGAAGTTGAATCAAATAGATTAAGTGTAGTGAATGTATCGCCATCAATACTTGCGGCAATTGTAGCCGAAATGCTTTTTAATTTTTCTCCCACCAAATCAATTGAAAAATCTTCCACTTTAGGATTAATATAAAACAACCCTAATTCTATAATCAGATTGATTAAAAGTGTAAAAAGTAAGGTTAGTTTAATCCAAAGTTTCATATTTCTTTCCCTTTATGCGATAAACAATAGTTGTGTTTGTTGTCAACAATTGAAATATACAACATTAAAAACATACTCATTTTTTATAATTATAAAAGGCTGAGTTCTAATGATTACGGTTTTTTAAAAGATGGTAATGCTGTGCCTACCTGTGCCGTATGCGGTACGGTACTAAAAGCTCCAGAGGAGCGATACTATGGTAAATATCTACAATAAAATATACTTTAAGTGCCATCAGCACGACATTATTTGCTGTGAGAACTAGAACTGAGCCTTATAATAGAAGGCTTTGTACTAAATTGTTTTTTTATATCATATTTGAATTATAAATGACTCTTCCAGATAGACAGAGTCATTTATAAAATTCAAATTGTCAATTATTATCTTAAAAGAATTAACTTTTTAGTATCAGAAAAATTACCCGATTTTATTTTGTAAAAGTAAACACCACTTGAAAGATTATTTGCATTAAAAGTAACATTATATGCACCTGCGTTTTGAGTATCGTTTACAAGTGTTGCAACTTCTGAACCAAGTAGATTATATACTTTTAATGTAACAAAACCATCTGTTGGTAATTGATAACTAATGACCGTGCTTGGATTAAAAGGATTTGGATAGTTTTGATTCAACTTATAATCAGCAATCAGTATTGAGCCATCATCAACAGAAGTAAATGTTCTTAAGTCGTACGTTGCTTCGGCCGCAAATACTGGAGGCAAATTATCTGCTTGTTCTGGAATAAAAGGAATGCCATCACCATCGGAATCATTTCCAGTTTCGCCAGTTGCTTCGCCTTCTGAAAGTTGCATAGCACCAGCTACCTTTTGAAAAAATCGTGTATATATTAATGGAGCATCACCTTTATTTGCTACTAAGTATGCTTCTCGTAAGGCTCCAGCAATTACTGCAAAATTAAGTGGAGTGTATGTTGCTATATTATTTCCGTCAGTAGTTCTAAAGGCATGACCTTTTGGAACATAAAAATTGGAAATTAAATAATCGTATCCTTTGCTTGCAGCGTTCAAATAATTTGCATCGTTTGTTACTTCGTAAGCTGCTAACAATCCTCTAATAGCGGCTGCTTGTGCCTCAACGGAAGTTACAGAAGCATCTGCACCAGTTCCTATGGTGTAACCATTGTAAAACATTCCGTTTTCATTTGACAAACTATTTACTAAAAAATTAGCTTGAGCAATTATTGCATTTTTTGCTTTCACATCTAATCCCTTTCCAGCAAATTCTTCTACAACTAATTTTAGAATTGCAAGTGAGTAACCAGCGGTGAATGTTGAAATTGTTGTTCCTTGTTGAACAGTTCCTCCAGAAAGATTTGCTTCATCAACAAAAGTTCCTTCGGTAGCATTAAAGTGCATTGCAAGAAGATTCATAACCAAAACTTTACTTGTTCCCATCATTAAATCGAAAGGACCAGGCATTCCAGTCTCGGACATTGATGCTGGGAAAGGATTACCATCAAATACAGGTTTGTAAGCTAAATGTGCAGCATCACTACTGTTATTGGGGTCCATCATATTTTTGTAATTTACAGTTCCCCATAAATATGATATTTGATCCCAAAGCATACTTGAAGCATCAGTAACCTCAAATCCAGTTGGCTTTGGGGGCATAGTTGCATCTACAATAGATTCTGTTACAGCAATTTTATGAGGAAAATATTTTATTCCATTTTTTGGGTCATAAGTTGCGGGGTCAACGCTTCCTAAAGTTGAACCATCGTAGGCTAAAGTGTTAATAATAAACATTGTTTTATTTATTGCTTCGGCTGTTAAAATTTGACCAATAAATCCATCCAGATTATTTCCACCATAGAAAATATTATTGTTTGGATCAAAATTAATACTGCCTGATGAATCAGGAGAGTTAGTTCCATCTGCATCTATTCCATTATCATCAGCATCGTGGAAAGCACTTAGCATATCTTGTGCCCACAAGTATTGCTTCATTAAAGTTTGTCCCATTGCAGCAAGATTTAAAGTTTTATCCATTTTGCTTCTATCCCAACGTAGAGTTGAAAAATCTTCCCACGCAAATTTATTGGCATCTATAGCTTGAGGTAAATGAGGGTCGCCACTAATAAATTCTGCAAATTGTGGATAAGCATTCCCAGGAGGTGGTTGATTAGCAAGCATTGAAAAATGCATCATATTTTTCATCATCATATCATCTTCTTTATAACCATTAGGAGCCATAGTCATAGAGCCATCAAAATCGTCTGATTCCATTGCTGCCATTTTACCAATTACTGGTGCCCAGATTAAATGTAATCCCATTCCAGAACGAGAAATTATTGTTCCAAGCTGATATCGTGAATATTCGTAATTCTCAATTCCTAAAGTATATGATATTGAATCAGGACTGTATGGAACCGCAGGGTCAAGTTGATCTAAATCGTAACCAATTGCTTCTGCAAAAGGTTCACCACTTTCGTTTATTTCGTTTGCAAGAAGTAGTTGTTCGTGTGTTTTAAAAATATTTGTGTTAGTTATTACCACTTGTCCAAATATATTGAACGCCGTAAGCAATAAAGTTGCTAGAATGTATATTGTTTTTTGTCGAGTAGACATAATATGACTCCTTAATTTAATTTTTATAATTAAAGTGAGGAGTTTCAATGCCCCTCACAGAACCGTACTTGTAGATTTCCCACATACGGCT
>CAMZLW010000038.1 GCA_947311785.1 uncultured Ignavibacteriales bacterium
GACAGTTGATAATTGGTCGGAGAACTCACCAATATCGTTTGAATGACTTTGTAGATTTTTAATTATCAAATTAATGTTTTTTGAGAAATGATTAATTGCTTTTGCAAGTGCCCCTATTTCATCTTCTCCATTATAATTAATTTCTTGCGTAAGGTCACCTTTCGCAATTTTTAATAAAGTATCTTTCAGACTATTAATGCCAAGTACTATATGCCTACTTAAAACAAGGCTAATACCTAAGCTAAGTATTAAAGCTATTAGTAAGCTAACAATAAGGAAGAATATGGCTGTTGAAATACTATCCTTGATACTTTTTTCTTTTAATGTTGTTAAGTTCTGATATTCTGACAATAATTTTTCAAATCCTTTAATTGCAGGAGTATCATTAATTTTAATAATTTTATCAATTGCATGTGTTCCACTTCCTTTTGCATACATTTCTTTAGCAATATCAGTCGCTTTATTGTATTTGTTCGCAGTTTCTTTTATTACATTAAGAGCTTCGGTTTCTGTAGGCGAAATATTTTTTAATGCTCTGTAATTAGCAATTGTTTCAGTTAGTTCTTTATAATCTTTTTTGAATCTGTTTCTATATTTTTCGTTTGCACGTAAAACATAATTTTTGAAATTATGAATTGCTCCTCCATAACCAAAATGATATCTCAACGACGAAATATATTCTTGACGAACTGCTATATCCCTTCTATAGCTAGTCCATTCATCATTTATCTGATTTATTTTTGGGTAGTTTATAGTTAAACTCAATATTATTGATAATGATATTATTCCTGCAAGTAGTATAAACTTTTGCTGAATTGATATTTTATTCCACATTATTATTTATCTCCAATTCTATATTTAAAAACCAATATTCCAATCTATTCTAAAACGATTGCCTGTTTCTTTATATGCTCCGCCTGCTTCAGTTTCTATTCCGTCAACAATGTAAAGACGAGCAACTAAATTATGTTTTTTTGCAAAGGCGTATGCTACTCTAATTTCGTGTCCTTGAAAATTACTGGAACGTGTAATAGTTGAAGAACCCCATCTTACCCAATCATCTTGTGCATATCCCGGAACAACAGCATATTTTTCTATATGTGCAAAGTAATATCCAAGTAACCAATCTCCTGATTTGTTTAAACTACCTAATTTTACACTTGCTACATAGCCTAATACTTGGTTGAAATTATGCATTGTTTCAGCATAGCTGTTAGTGTTGTACGATAAATCAAAGCCTATCTTTATTTTATTTTCATCAAAAATTGGGAATGATATATTTGCCCCTGCTTGCAATAATTGATAATCTAAATCTTGAAGCCTAACATCAACTTGTGCAGTATCTTCATTAAAATTATAATACCCCAGAGCAGCTTGCACCCATGTTTTACCAACTGAACTATTAATAACAGTTTGGACTCCAAAGAATTTTGCTTTTTCTCCAAATCCGTTGCTAATATTGTTATCCAAAAGGAAAAGACCACTAATAAAATCAATCTTGTTTTGTTTGTTTAATTTCACAGTTTGTTTAATTGCAATTCCTTCGGGAGTTGCATCATCGTCCCAAAATAGTTCGTTTTGTTTCCAAAACGGATATGAGTTTTTACCCGCCCAAAAACTGCCACTTTGCCACGATGCCTTTATATAAGCTTTATCAATATTAATTAGTTTTGGAATTAGCTCATCACCAAAATTAATATGAGGTGATTGTGTTGCTAATGGATTGCCCGAGCGAAGGCGTCCACCAAATGATATGTTATCGTTTAGTTTGTATGTGAAGCCAAGTCTTAATCTAAATCGTGCTCTGTATCTGTCATCTCGCATTGAACCATCTTTTTTCTGCGAGTTCCAATCATTTTCTGTTCTTATTCTTACATTGCCATATAATTTTAGTTTTGTACTATTATCTTGTGCATAACTATTTTTAGTTGTTAAACACATTGATATTAAGAATGCAACGACAATAATATATTTCAGTTTCATATAAAATTTCCTATAAGTTTATTATTTGTTAGATATTTATTTTTCATTAATTTTTTAATTCTTCAATAACTTCTATATTTTCTGTTAACTCACAAATAAAAATTAAATTTGTTCTATTTATTTAGTTCCAAAACTATTTTGTTTTAAAATTATTTATTATTGATGATAATTCAACCACCACATCTTTAAGATGTACAGATGCTCTTTCAACAGTTTCGGCATCTTCTCTTATAGATTCTGTTGCAGTACTAACTTCACCAATATTTTGAGCAACGTCAGTTGCAGCTTCTGCAGCTTCGCTTGTAGATTTAGCCATATCTTGCGAGCCTTGTGCAACCTCGCCAATATTACTTGTTACAGATTGTATGTTTACTTGCGAATGGCTAATGTTTGTTGCAATTTCATTAGAAACAATTGCTTGTTGTTCAACAGCTTTAGAGATTGAATTTACAGATTCGTTAACTTCTTTAATTATATTAGAAACCTCGTCAATTACTGTAATTGCATCTTTTGTATTTGCTTGAACACCATCAATTTTTGTAGCAATATCTTCGGCAGCTTGTGCACTTTGGTTAGCAAGTTCTTTAATTTCGTTAGCAACAACAGCAAATCCTTTGCCAGCTTCACCAGCAGATGCAGCTTCAATTGTAGCATTTAGAGCAAGTAAATTCGTTTGTTCGGCAATTCGTTTTATTACCTCTGTTACTTTTCCTATTTCATTTGCAGCACTCCCTAAAGTATCCATTGTAGCAGTAGCTTTGTTCGACATCTCAGAGGCTTTTTCTGTTACATCCGAAGCATTACGTGCATTGTTAGAAACATCTTCTACCGACATACTCATCTCTTCGGCAGCACTTGCAATTGCATTTGCACTCTCTGCCATTTCTTCTGCACCAGTTGAAACATTAGCCGCATTAATACTCATTTCTTCGGCTGTTGCAGCCATTGTATTAGAGTTTATAGAAACTTCTTCGGTTGCAGAGGCAACGTTATTAGAATTTTCGCTTAATGCATTTGATTTTATAGTTAATTCTTCCGAGACAGTTGATAATTGGTCGGAGAACTCACCAATATCGTTTGAATGACTTTGTAGATTTTTAATTATCAAATTAATGTTTTTTGAGAAATGATTAATTGCTTTTGCAAGTACCCCTATTTCATCATTTTGTTCAATTCTAATTTCTTGCGTAAGGTCTCCTTTTGCCATAGATTCAGCTAAATCAGTTAACTTCTTAATTGGATCTACAATTGCTGTAGTAAACAGTAATGTGAGAAAAATACCAATAACTGATGCACCCGCAAGTAATAGCCATAATAAAAAATTCAAAAAGGAAGTTTTTTCAGCCAATGTTTTATTATCAGATTCAGATAGTTTTTGCTGATTTTTTATCATACTTGTTAAAATAGTCTTAATTTTTACTGCAGTTGGTGCAGCTTTTGTACCCAGCATTTTTACTGCTAACTTTTCATCAATTAGCGTTTGATTTTCAATTTCAAATTGATATTTAGAAAAATCGTTGAATAAAGATTTTACCTTCGTTAATCTTTTTATGTTCTCAGGATTTGTCCAGTTTTTAGAGAATTTATCCAGTTTTTCTAGCGAGGGAGTAATTGATTTTTCCCACGCCTCTATACGCTCTTTTTTAAATTCTTCTTTTTGTAGTAGCATATATCCACGCAAACCAGCTAACGATTGATTTACTCCATTCAAGCACGTCATACTAGTTTGTACAGTTGGCGACCTGAGTGTATGAATTTGATTTGCTAAAAACTCAATTTTTTCTACTTGAAGTCCAGTAGTAACAACAATTATAACAGAAATTGCAATTAATACTGTAAAGCCTCCAGCAAGTTTAAGTCCAAGTTTACTTTTTACAGATGAAAGATTGATCTTCATGACATATCCTTATTTCCACAACTGTCCGAAAGTTTTCAACAAGACAAGGATAAACTTGTAAAATAGAGCGAAAATGAAGAATCTGTGCAAATATATGAGGAAACTTATTTTCTC
>CAMZLW010000039.1 GCA_947311785.1 uncultured Ignavibacteriales bacterium
CTTAGCCACACTATTTTGAGTGATTTGGTCTAACATCTTGTCTTTATTGAACTTACAACGTTTTTGACCGAAATTCTTGCGGAACTTCCGTTATAATATGTGGTAGTTTATCTTTTGTAAGCATAACTCAAATATAAAAATTCTGACTGATATAATATAGTCGTAGATTTAAATTTTTATTTTATATTGTAGTTTATATATACCTCTGTGCAAATTAGGTATGTCAATTTTTGTTGAAGTATAGTAAAGTGAGAAGTAATGACTAAAGAAAAAATAATTGAAGCAACAATAGAGTTTGTAAAAGATAGGCTAAAAAATGCAGAAGGTGGACACGATTGGTGGCATATTTATCGTGTTTGGAAAACTGCAAAACAAATTGCTAAATCCGAAAAAGTTGATAACTTTATAGTGGAGTTAGGTGCATTGCTACACGATATTGCTGACTCAAAATTTAATGATGGCGATGAAACTATTGGACCAAAAGTTGCCAAAGATTTTTTAAAATTACAGCGGTTGGATAAGGAAGTAATTGTTCATATTAATGAAATTATTAAAAATATTTCATTCAAAGGAGGTAAAGAAATTCAAAAATTTAAGTCTGCTGAATTAGATGTGATTCAAGATGCCGATAGACTTGATGCCCTTGGTGCTATTGGTATTGCACGCACATTTAATTACGGAGGGTTTAAAAATAGAGAGATTTATAATCCAGAAATACCTCCAAACCTTACTATGACAAAGGAAGAATATAAAAACAGCACAGCACCAACAATAAATCATTTTTACGAAAAATTACTTTTGCTAAAAGATAGAATGAATACTGAAACTGGAAAAAGGATGGCAGAAGAGAGGCACAAATTTATGGAAGAATATTTAAAACAGTTTTACAAAGAGTGGGGTTTCGACTTCGCTCAACCACCTATATAAATTTCATATATCAATTAAAACGAATATAAAACTTGAGGTATATTGATACTAATTCAGAAAAAACACTTACTACAACCTCTTTAAGATTACAATTGTTGCATCGTCTTCTAATGATTTATTGTTGCCAAATATTTTTACATCATCAAAAATTATATTAATTATTTCTTTAGAAGACTTACTTAAATTCTTTTTTACTATGCGTTGGAGTCTATCAAGTCCGTATTGAATTCCAGAGGAATTTGCTCGTTCAAAAATTCCGTCACTAAAAAGAAGCAACAAAGAGCCTTTTTCTATTCTTACAAATGAACGTCTCAATTCTATTTCTGGCAATGCTCCAAAAACAATTCCTGTGGATTCCAATTCTTTAATTTCGTCATTTTTAAAAAGAAGAGGTGCAGGATGCCCAGCATTTACAAAGAATAAATTGCCATCGTCCTCCAACTCCCCATAAAACAAGGAGATAAAGCGTGTTGAAAAAACACTTTTATAAATAACGTGATTTAACTTTTTCAAGGTATAAACCATCTTCATCTGCTTTTCTAAGCCCATACGTAAGCCCGTTATTGCATCGCGTGCCAATAGTGCAGCCGGAAGTCCGTGTCCACTTGCATCGCCAATGCAGAAGCCAAAGCTACTATCGTCAAACTCAAAATAATCGTAAATATCACCACCAACTAATTCTGCAGGAATCGACCTACCAGCAATGTCATATCCTCCTTTATCAGGGGCATTTTCTGGTAACAAACTTTTTTGAATGTGAACAGCTTGCTCCATTTCGTTTTGAACCGAGTCGGATATAAGTCTGAATTTGAGGGCTGTTCTAACAGCGTTAAGGCAAAATTCAATTTCTTCGCGTTCCCAACCCTCTTTTAGTTCAAAAAGAAATATCCAACTATTTTCGATACTGCTAACTCTTATTGCTGCTGGAATTTTGTAATCGGAAGTTAAATTTTCCCATCCAGGAAACATTAATTTTGTGTTATTAAAAATATATACTTTGTTTTTAGATAGAACTTCTATGGCTTTATTGGTAACATCAATACTTTCTGATGCGTAGGTATAATCTTCTTCAACCTCCGAAATTAGAATATATTCATCTTCAACTTGCTCGTATATAATTCCCTTTCCAATATGAAGGTCATTTCCAAACACAACTTCTAGTTCTTGGGCAATATCAAAAAGGAAATCTTTACCAGATTTATTTTTGCCAATTTTGTTTTGGATAATATCTAATTTTCTGTAAAAAACTTTTGGTTCAATCATATTAAACTCTGTAAATAACCAATTACATATTAATTATATCGTTATAAATAATAAATGCCATAAGCATTAGTAGCAGTATAAATCCAGCATTTTGAATTGCAATTTTAATTTTAATAGGAATTTCTTTACGCATAATTCCTTCGATGGCAATCATTACAAAGTGCCCTCCATCCAAAACTGGAAAAGGAAGAATATTTAATATTGCCAAGCTTAAACTAAGAACAGCAAGAAAGCGTAGGTAAGGAATCATTCCCGCATCAGCAGCATCAGCAGCAAATTGAGCAATTTTTACAGGTCCACCAAAAGCTTGTGCAACTTCTAAATCTCCAAAAATTACTTTGCCCATATATTGAAATGTTACGGTTACATATTGTGCAACCCCTTCGAGACCAAAGCCAATGGACGCAAATAATGAATAGTTTTCGTATTCAATTTTGCCAACGTATTTATCCCCAAGAGCAATGCCAATTTTTCCATCAAGCCCAGGGGTAACAGTGGTATTAACAGTATCTTTGCCACGTAAAATTACTAAGGAAAGTTCAACATCAGAATTTGCAGAAATAATTTTAACAACATCGGCACTATTTCGTAGTTGAATATTATTTATTGAAATAAAAATATCGCCAGACTTAATACCTGCATCGTTAGCAGGTGAATCTTCAACAACTTGACCAATAGCTGGTTTTATGTTACCGTATGGCAAAAAGAATTGTGATTGAGCTGCTTCATTAATAACTTTTTCTGGAACTGTAAATGTTATATTATTTGAATCTCTGAGAACAGAAATGCTTTTTGCCAACCCATTTTCATTTAGAAAGAGGGAAGAAAAAATTTGTCCCCAGTCAGAAATATCTTTTTCATTAATCGATAATATTTTATCATCAGTTCTAAACCCAGCTTCATAAGCCAATGTGTTTTCTTCTACAACACCAACAGTTGTTGTTTTTATTAGTTGCTTACCTTGAAAATAATTGATTCCAGAAAAAACTGTTATGGTAAGAATTAGATTCATCAAAACGCCTGCAGAGATTACAAACAATTTTTGATAAGTTGGTTTTGCTCTAAATTCGTAGGGCTTAGGTTCTGTATCTGCAAAGCTATTGTCAAAACTTTCATCCACCATTCCAGATATTTTTACATATCCACCAAGTGGTAGTAGTGCAAGACGATAATCTGTATGCCCTTGTAAATCAAGGTCTTCTGGTAAATCGCCTGTTGTAAAACCATTTACTTGGTTCCACCCAATCAATCTCTTTCCAAACCCAATAGAAAAAACGTCTGTTCTCATTTTACAAGCTCGTGCTGCAAGAAAATGACCTAACTCGTGTATAAAAACTAAAATTCCAATTGTAAGAATAAAATATATTACATAATCCATTTATCAAATTTCCTTTTTAAACTTTTAAAAACTCTCGTGTTAAACTATCGCATTCAATAATTGTTTCTAAACTAACTTCCTTTTTAATTTCAACATTTTCTAATGCACTTTTAATTATTTCTGGAATTTGTGTGAATGCAATTTTATTATTTAGAAATCTTTCAACTGCAATTTCGTTTGCGGCATTTAAAATACAAGGGGCAGTTCCCCCTATTTCCATTACATCAAATGCTAATTGAAGGCATTCAAATTTTGTGAAGTCTGGTTTGTGAAATGTTAAAGAATCTATTTCAGTTAGTCTAGTGTTGGTAAAACTGTTTTGCATTCTATCTGGATATGTTAATGCATACTGAATTGGCAAACGCATATCAGGTTTACTTAATTGTGCTTTTATAGAGCCATCAACAAATTCTACCATCGAGTGAACAATTGATTGTGGATGGATTGTAACATCAATTTTATTTGGAGGAATATTAAACAACCAATGAGCTTCAATCATCTCAAGCCCTTTATTCATCATTGTTGCCGAGTCTATTGTTACCTTGCTACCCATATCCCAGTTTGGGTGATTTAGTGCTTCGGCAATCGTTACATTTTCTAATTCCTCTTTTGTCTTAGTAAAAAAGGGTCCGCCCGAAGCAGTTAAAATTAATTTTTCAATCTCTTTTTCTTGTTCACCAACCAAACATTGAAAAATTGCACTATGCTCAGAATCAACAGGAAGTATTTCTGAATTGTATTCCTTTGCCAGCTTAGTTATTATTTTGCCAGCAACCACAAGGGTTTCCTTGTTTGCTAGAGCAATTCGTTTACCTCGTTTAATTCCTTCAATTGTTGGCTTTAATCCAGCAAAACCAACAAGTGCCGAGAGTAGAATGTCGTAATCGGCTTCACTTGTTGCAGTGGTCAAACCATTTTTGCCTGTTAAAAGAATTATTCCAGATGGTAAGTTCCTTTCAACTTTTGCAACTAAACTTTCGTCTCTAATAACAACATATTTTGGATTAAACTCTTTTACTTGCTCTAAAAGAAGTTCAACATTTTTGTTTGCAGTTAATCCAATCACTTCAAATGAATTTTGATGAAGACGAATAACATCAAGCGTGTTTACTCCAATAGAGCCAGTTGAACCAAGTATAAAGACTTTTTTCTTTTGCATAGTTTAGAATAGATTTTGAGAATAAAGATTTGAAACACAAGATTTTTATGCGTTTATCTTTTGGTAAAACTCTCAATATTCTATTTTCTTTTTTACATTAATTAAAATATTTGAACCAATAAAATTACGGATTTATTAGATGAAACGAGTTGATATTTTAGGTGAACAGTTGGTTAAAAGAGAATCTAATTAAATTTGAATAGAACTTATCTCTAAATAAATAAGTAAATTGCAAGTAGGCACAAATAATTTCAGAGAAAATTCAAATGAAGAAAGGAATATTAGTCTTTTCCCTATTACTCCATTTTATAGTTTCTGCACAAACCCAAAACAGCATTACTCTATCAGAAATTATGTTTTATCCGCTCGAAGAAAATGGTGAATTTATTGAGCTCTATAATTCTTCAAGCGATTCCTCAATTGATATCTCCAAATATCACATTGTGTATCATACATCAAGTGCTGATACAATAATTAGTTTTAACAGCGGAACGGTTTTACATCCAAATAATTTTGCAATTATTTTTGAAAATGATTACGATTTTGAAAACGGCATTTATATGGATTTGCTTTCAGACTCAACTCTTATTCTGCAAATAGATAATGGAAAGTTTGGAAGTAGTGGGATGGCAAACACCAGTAATAGGGCTGTAACTTTGTTAAATGCCATTGGCGATACTATTGATACTTACACATATACAGCAAATAATAAGCGTGGATACTCTGATGAGAAAATTGATATTGCTGGTTCAAACCATGTTGAAAATTGGGGTAACACAGAGGGAATACATGGAACTCCAGGAGTCAAAAACTCCATATTACCACGAGATTATGATTTATCTATTTCATCGTTTACTATAATTCCAGAAGAAGTATTTGTAAATAGGGAAATAGAGTTTAATCTAAATGTAAAAAATAGCGGAGTTAAAGATGCTACAAATTTTGGAATTAAAATATTTGTTGATTTTAATAGGGACTCGATTGCACAAAGTAATGAAATTATTTTAGATAAACCTCAAGCCCCCATGGTTAGTGGTGATTCTACAATTATCTTGGCACACAAAAATTTTACTACAAATGGAATATTCAATGTTTTTGCAAATATTAATTATGCGTTGGATGAAAAACTAGAAAATAATTTTTATTCAACTCAGCTATTAATACGTCCAGCACCGAACATGTATAACGATGTTGTTATAAATGAAATTATGTACAAACCAATTGGAGATGAACCTGAATGGGTTGAAATATTTAACAATACAAACAGCAGAATCAATTTGGCAAATTGGAGATTTGCTGATAAAACTTCAAAGCCTAAAGTTGCTGATAGCACTCTCTTTATTGACTCAAATGGATATTTAGTTTTAGCAGAAGATGAAACGCTTTTAGATTATTATGAAATTTCATCGAGGATAGTTGTAATGAATTTGCCTTCGCTTAATAATGTTGGCGATAAATTAAAAATAGTTGATTCGTTAGGTCAAGTAATAGATAGTGTTGAATACAAATCAACTTGGGGAGGAAATAATGGATATTCCTTAGAAAGAATATCTACAATTTTATCTAGTAATGATAGTAGCAATTGGAAAAACTCAACGAGCAAAAACCTTGCAACTCCTGGTAGCATCAATTCAGTAACACCAAAGGAAAATGATATATCAATTGTTGAATTACTATCACCTGATAATTATGCTACAATTGGAACAGACTATGAAATTCAATTAAAGATTAAAAACATTGGGCTAGCAACAATAAACAACTTTGAAATTGAAATTTATAATGACATTAATCTGGACTCAATAGCCCAAGCGATAGAACTTACCCAAAGCATAAACGGAAAAATTATTTATAAAGGGGATAGTTTAGTTTACACTCAATTGCTTACAGATTTTACAGAAGGACAAAATAATTACATTGTAAAATTAGTTCTTCCTAAAGACAATAATATTGAAAACAACGAAAAGAGTATTTCCTTTGTTGGGGTTCTACTAAATGAAATGCGTGGTGATATTGTAATAAATGAAATAATGCACTCGCCAAAATCTCCTGAGCCAGAGTGGTTCGAAATATTTAACAGAAGTTCAAAAAACATAAATCTAAAAAATTATAAATTTGCAGATAATACAGATACAGTAAGCCTTTTGATTGATGAATTAATTATCAGTCCAAATGAGTATTATGTCTTTGCGGACGATAGTGGTTTTGTCGAGATTTATCCAAAAGTTAAAAGTGTGATAGTTTCAAAATTGCCAAATCTTAATAATAGCGGAGATAGAATACTTATACTCGACTCATTAAATCGTGTAATCGATTCACTTTATTATAAATCATCTTGGGGTGGAAAGAGTGGTAAAAGCCTTGAGAGGATTGATGTTGATGGGCTTTCAACAGATTCTACAAATTGGAAATCAACAACAAAAATAGGTGGAGGAACGCCTGCACAAATAAATTCAGTAAGTGTAAAAAACCACGATGTTGCTTTAGCGGAAGTTATATTTACACCAGAAATTCCAAAATTTGGTGAAGATGTTTTTGTAGCTGTTAAAGTGATAAATATTGGCAACGAATCGTCCAATTTTTTATTACAACTTTTAGAAGATGTTAATCTTGATTCATCAAATATTAAACTGCTTGAAGAAAGTAGTTTGCTTTCCCTAAGTCCAGAAGATTCTCTAACACATCAGTTTAATTGGAGCATAAAAAGCATAAAACAAAAGGAAATGTTTATTGCAAAAGTTGTTTCAGAAATTGATGAAGATAGTTCAAATAATATTATTAAAAATTCTGTTCATCCTGGATTTGAACAGACTTCAATTGTTGTTAACGAAATTATGTATTCCCCAATAAATGGTGAGCCTGAGTGGATTGAATTATTAAACACTACAAACGATTCTATTAATTTAAGCGGATTTACTATTTCTGATATTCATACAACTCCAAAAACTATAATTCTTGAAACTAACAATTTCATTAAGCCCAATGATTATATGGTTATTTCTAAAGACTCAACAATTTGGGATTATCATTCATCCATTGTGTCGCCAGTTATTATCACTAATTTTGCAAACTTAAATAATGATGTTGATGGAATTGTGCTTAAAGATTCTTTTGGAAAAACAATTGATTCAGTTGAGTATAAATCAAACTGGGGTGGTAAAAGTGGGGTCTCCTTGGAACGAATTCTTAAGTTGAACAATTCTACAGACTCAACAAATTGGAAAAGTTCAATAGATATTGAACTAAGCACCCCTGGAAGAAAAAACAGTATTACTCCATTTCTAAATGATATAGCGATTGTTGAAATTAAAATAGTTCCAGAATATCCAACATTAGAAGATGATGTATTTGTTGAAGCAAAAATTAAAAATATTGGATTAAATGTTTCTGAAACGTTTTCGTTAATAATAAAATATAAATTACCAAACAGCTTGTTGTTACTGGATGAAATAGAATATGGAAGTTTAACAAGTATGGATTCTGTTACTCTAAAATCTAAAAAATCATTCAAGTTATCCGATTCGGTAAAAGTGTTTGTTGACTTACTTTATTCTTTAGATGAAAACCTATCAAACAACAAAATTGAAACAACTATCCATCCAGGAGCAAAGAGAAATACTATTATAATAAATGAATTTATGGCAAATCCTAAAACAGGAGAAGCAGAATGGATTGAACTTTACAACAACTCGCAAAGAGAAATAGATTTGTCCAGTTGGTTTGTTAGTGATTTACTTACTACTCCAAAACTTAAAAAAGTTTCGGATGTGCCTATTGTTATTGATAAAAATGGATTTTATGTTATTTCTAACGATACATCGAAGTTAACTTTTGAAAGTGCAAATATTACGGAGGTTAAATTTGGAACTTTAGGAAATTTTGAAGATGGAATTATACTTTACGATTTTAATGAAAATGTAATTGATAGCGTACGATACAATAAAGATTGGCAGATTTTAAAAGGTCGCTCATTAGAACGCATTTCATACACAGATGTGGCAACAGAAGTTACAAACTGGCTCCCCTCATTATCCAGTAGTGGGGCTACGCCTGGAGTGAGTAATTCCATTTTAGAAACTGTGCCATCAGAAAAGAATGCTGTAATTATTAACGAAATAATGTTTGACCCAGAAGTAGGGAATAGCGAATTTGTAGAAATATTTAATGCTACAGAAAACAATATTGATATTGGCGGATGGCAACTTGTGATTGATGAAAAAGATTATTTTGAAATATCACCAACATTTTCAACATTAAAAGCTGGCGAATATTTTGTAGTCGCTTCTGATTCATCCATATTACATAATTATTCAATAACTGATACAATTAAAATTCTCAACTCGGGGTCATTGTCGCTTTCTAATAGTGGGGAATCACTTGTTATTATTGACCATTGGGGAAATTTGATAGATTCTCTTTTATACAATCCCAAATGGCATAACCAAAATATTGCATCAATAAAAAATAAATCTCTTGAAAGAATTGCATTTACTGTTGATGCAAACGAGCCAACAAATTGGAGTACTTCGGTAAGCAAAGAAGATGCAACGCCAGGAAAAGTTAATTCAATTTTTGCAAAAAACGACAAAGCAAAAGAAGGAATTTCTTTCAACCCAAATCCATTTTCTCCCGATAGTGATGGCTTTGAAGATTTTACAATTATCAATTATTCACTTCCATATAACACTGCTCAGATAAGAATTAAAATATTTGATGACCACGGCAGACTTGTGCGAACACTTGTAAACAACCGAGCCGTAGCAAGTAATGGGTCAATAATATTTGATGGACTTGATGATGATGGTAACACATTAAGAATAGGAATGTATATTCTATTTCTTGAAGCATCTGATATCAATTCTGGAGCAAACAAATCTTACAAAGATATAATTGTTGTTGCTAGAAAATTGTAAAAAAATACTATTATAGATAGAAAAATAATGTAATTTTATATCTAATATTTAGCATGAAAGTGAATGAACTATTGGACAAAACTAAGCATTGAATATGCAAACCAAAGATCGTATCTCGATGATTTGTTTCAAGTATATCCTACAATTCCAGAGGGAATTAGAGAAATTGATAATGTAATTTGGAATGATGTTGAAAAAGCATATGCACGCAAGGACAATGCTCTTTTGGTGAAAGAACTATTAAAACTTAATTTGTTTCCAATAAAAGATAGTTACATTGCTTATCTCAAAAGAGATAAAACTTCATTAGAAAGAAATCCGAAAACCATAAATCGTATTAGTGGAAGACTATACGAAATGGGTCTTGATAAAATATTTGAAAGATGCAGTGAACCAAAAGAAACAAATAGGCAAATTGGACCAATGTTTAAGGATTGGTTAAAGCGAAAATCATTGGGAATACAGCCAGTGGAATTAGAGGAATTTATTAAAACCAACAAGGATGCAATACTTGATGCTAGCGATAAAGGAATGATGGATTATGCAAAAGAGCATTTAAACTATACACATAACAAGGGTTTAGATTTTGTAGCACGGTTTAATGGTAAATACGTAATTGGAGAGGCAAAATTTTTAACTGATTTTGGTGGTCATCAAAATGCTCAGTTTAACGATGCAATTAGCACAATTGAAACTAAGAAAGTGAAAGCAATAAAAATTGCCATCCTTGATGGAGTTCTATACATTAAAGGGCAAAATAAAATGCATAAGTCTATAACAGAGAGATACAAAAACCATAATATTTTAAGTACTTTGGTTTTACGCGAATTTTTATATCAACTATAAATAAAAATGAAAAATAATATTTTATTAAAAGGGGATAATATAAAAGCACTTAATTTACTTTTAAATGAAAAAAATCTTAAAGGTAAAATTGATTTAATTTATATTGACCCACCATTTGCCACAAATGGTAATTTTACAATAACAGATGGAAGAGCTACAACAATAAGCAATTCTAAAAGTGGAAATGTTGCCTATTCAGATAAGCTTGTGGGAACAGAGTTTATTGAATTTTTAAGAAAACGATTGGTGTTACTAAGAGATTTGCTTTCCGAAAGAGGATCAATCTATTTGCATATTGATTATAAAATTGGACACTATGTTAAAATAATGATGGATGAAGTTTTTGGGATTGAAAATTTTAGAAATGATATAACAAGAATAAAGTGTAATCCAAAAAATTTTAAAAGACTTGGCTTTGGAAATATTAAAGATTTAATTCTTTTTTATAGTAAAACCTCAAATCCTATTTGGAATGAACCTAAAACAAGATATACAAAAGAAGATATTGAAAAATTGTTTTCTAAGAAGGATAAAAACGGAAGAAGATATACTACAGTTCCTATTCACGCACCAGGAGAAACAGTAAGGGGAAAATCGAACCAACCATTTAAAGGGAGTTTGCCACCAAAGGGAAGGCACTGGAGAACAGATGTTGAAACGTTAGAGCAATGGGATAGTGCTGGTTTAATTGAATGGTCTTCAAACGGTAACCCCAGAAAAATTATTTTTGCTGACGAACGAGAGGGGAAACGAGTTCAAGATATTTGGGAATTTAAAGACCCACAATACCCAACTTATCCAACAGAAAAAAATCAAGGCTTATTAGATTTGATAATTTCAACATCTTCTAAAAAAGGAAGTATTGTTTTGGATTGTTTTTGTGGCTCTGGTACAACATTAAAATCAGCTCATTTATTAGAAAGAAATTGGATTGGAATTGATAAATCGGATTATGCAATTGAAGCAACAATTAATAAGTTAGGAACAATTTCAGACGATTTCTTTGTTGAAAAACCGAATTTTGAAATAATAAATATGTCTGATATTCAAAATTTAGTTGACCACAAAACAAATAGAGAAGAAAATATTCTGATGAATAGCTAAACGTTCTCCGTAATAAATACTACTTAACCGAGTCTATTCTGCAAATTGTTTTGTAGTTACAATACCTACATACTTTTTCATTGTTATCAATAAATTTAGTAATTGGAAAATTGCCTCTCCTAATATTTTCCACCGAGTCTTTTACGTGGCTTAATGCGATATCAACATATTCATTAATTAGTTCTGTTTTATCAAACTCTTTTTTTCTACTAAGCGAAACAGGGTTTTTCCCAAAAGTTTTTTCGAAATATTTTAATGAGTAGATACTCATTGCCTCTGGTTCGTAATTAGTATTTAAATTGTTCATAAGTAATGTTTTTGCTGCCCAAACATAGATTGGTAATTGTAACGAAAGGCCCTCTGTAATTTCGGCAGTTGTAACCTTTTTGTTGCCAGTTTTATAATCAATAACCTCAAAGGTGTTGTTTGTTTTGTCCAAATCTATTCTGTCAATTTTTCCTCTTAGTTTAATATCATCGAGCATTAACGGCTCACTTGTTGAAAGTGATTTGTCTTGTTCAACATCCACAACACCAAAATTTGTTTCAAAATATTTAGGCAAAAAATTATCAGTGCTATTTCTTTCAGTTTCTAAAAACTTGTATAAAATAGAGTGTTCTCTTTTGCCTTTAATTCCAAAAATAATTTCTTCTTCATAAAATGCAAATGGCGATTTATTAAAAACAACATCAACTTGCTTTTCAGCAATTCTAAATAGTGTTTTTTCGGCTACTGCAAATACTTGCTCTGAGCAGTTTTGTAACTTAATATTCTTTTCGTTTAGTTCGGTATAAAAATCGTAAACAATGGAGTGTAATAGGCTACCAATTTCAATGGCTTCAATGTCTTCATCGGGTTCATCTGCAATTTCAACTTTTAAAACACGTTCTATAAAATACTTAAACGGACACTTAGTGTAGGTCTCCAATTGAGAAATTGAGAAAGGCAATTCCTTGTAATTTTCATCATCCAAAAAAGACTCATTCTCATCAAATATATAACCATTGTGCAAAGAAAATGCTCTCGGCTCATCTTTACGAAATTGAATAATTGTTTTGTGTTCATTCCACGTTTTTTGTTTTGATGGAATAGGAAACTCAGTATCTACAAGGGATATTTGTTTTTCTGCTTCTTCCATTGAATAAATTAAACTATCGTAATCTGAAAAAGTTTTTTCAGAAAGGGCAAAGCATTTCTCAAAATCTTTTATAAATGTTGATGTTGTAAATTCATCTCCTGTTGGAAATGAAAGATATAGCCCTTTATTCCAAGAGGATAAAGCTTGATAAAAATGGAAGCGTTCTTCGTTTAAATGATGGTACTCCTTTTTTGCAAACGAGCCAGAGAAAAATATTTCTGGTCTATACCTAGTGGGGAAGTCTCCATCAATTAATCCACCAATAAAAGAATATTTAAAACTGAGTCCGCGTAACTCGTTAATGTTTGTTATTAGCACGCCATAATCGGAACGCTCTTTTATGTTGAAACGCGTAGAACTACTAAGCGTAATGAGTTTTTCGAGGTAAAATGAAAGTGAAAATTTTTGATTTAGATTTCCCTTCTCAACTAAATTTAATATTTCTTTCGCCGAATCTAGAAATGTTGTTAACCCTTTTATCTCTATCTCTTTGTGGTTGCTATCAGAGGCTAAAATGTTTTTGGGAATTTTCAAATTATGAGTCAACTTATTTAATTGCTCATAAAATTCTTTTGGTGTAAGCTCGTCCATAAAGGGCAGTAACAAATCATCAATAGAATTAAGGCTTTCAGCAGCTTTTTTATACTTAGCTTTTTTCTTGTTGCTTTTAGAAAGTCCACTTAATTTGTCTTCAAATGCAATCCCTCTTAAAATAGAGTACTTCCAATTTTCTCTTCCAACAACAATTTTTAAGTTTGTTGCCGAAAATAGAATTGCATCAACATCAAAATTATCTATTGAAATAAAGGAGTTGCTAAATGCACGAATAATATTTTTATAGTAAAAGTCTGAATTTAATATTTCTAAAAAACTTAAAACTGCAATAACAGAGAGGGAATTATCAAGTTTAAGTCTGTCGGTTAAATTGAAAGGGATTCCATAACTTTCAAAAATATCACGGACAATGGACGAATAATTATTTATCAAATTAAATGTTACAGATATTTCGTGTGGCTCGGCCTTACCACTAATTAGTATTCTTTTTATCTCTTTGGCAATTGCAACAATTTCCTTATCCCTACTTGGAACAGTTATTTTTACTATCTTATTTTTATCGCGTTCTTCAAGTTTACTTATCGATTTTAGAAATAATCTTTTACGAACTATTTCAATAAACGAATTAGGATTTATTTCAATTTTATCTTCAATTTTCTTAAACCCAAACTGCTGTAGCCTGTTATAAGTTTCTTCTAGATGTGAAAAAATTATTGGATTGTAAGAATAGTAATCAAAATTTAAGAAGAGGTCTTTTCCCTCCATAGAGGCAAGCTTGTTTACAATTAATATTTCTAATGATGAAAATGCATCAAAGCCATCAAACACAATCAAATCAACATCATTGTATAAATTGTTGAAATTATTTTGGAAGTTGTTTGGCTTTAATTTTGATAAAATTGAATACACATCACCTATTTCAAAGGCATTAAGTTCATTGCATTTTTCTTGATAGACCTTGAAAATATTTGCAATATCAATTGCCTTTTTCTTTTCGGAGCGTTCAAGTTTTTCCGATTCCTTACGTAATACCTCATGTGTAATTCCCTCTTCCTTATACTTAGAAATTACATTTTTAATTTTTGATAAAGTTCCCGCTGGAATATTTCCATCATAATTATTTAAATAAACTAGTGGTACAGCTTTAACACTTTGCTCAATAAAAACGGTTGCTGCTTCGTCGCTAAGTTCGTAAAATTGATTAGAAACTTGAAGCAATTTTTTTGTAATCGTGCCTATTGTTTCAATATTAATTTTTGTAATTGTGTTGTTCGGAGCTTTTGAAATTATTGCTTTTTTAAGCCTCCTAAGTTTTCTGTTTGTTGGAACTATAAGCAAAAACTCATTTAGCTTGTTAGCCTTTATCTTTGCATCCAATAATTCGTCAGTGTTTACCGAAGCTCTATTTACTTTTGTTAATATCATATAGTTTAAATGGAGATAAAAAAGTGTCCTTATTTTAACATCTAAATTTAATATATTATTACTATCAATATTTAGAAAGTATGAAATAATTACAATGAAAAACATTCTTAAAATATTATTATTTATTCCTATTCTGTTTAGTTACGGACAGAAGATTGGGGAAATTGCACCAGAGAAACATGCTACTATTTTTCCAGCCAATGCTTGGGGTATGGATATTATGTTTAGCGATGGTGGTTTTGGAGCGGGTACTTTTTTAAGAAAGGAATTTTCGCCTACAATAAAGGGCTTTGTAGATATCTCTTTTGCCGAATCGAAAAATGATAGAGAATTTGAATATTTTGATTACTACGGAAATTCAATTGTTATTGGAAAAGAGAACAGAGTGTTTCTTATTCCATTAAATTTTGGAATTCATTACAGGATTTTCAAAAAAGAACTTACCGATAATCTTCGTCCGTACTTAGCTGTGGGCGTTGGACCAACCCTTGCAATATCAACGCCATATCGCGAAGAGTTCTTTTCATCCTTTAAGTATGCACGGTTTCATCTTGCTGCTGGTGGTTATATTGGGTTCGGTGCAGATTTTGGATTAAGCAAAAATAATCTTGTTGGGCTTAGTATGCGTTACTCTTATACCAAGTTTATTACCGAGGGAGTTGAGCATATGACTAACAGTATTAAAACAGAAGTGAGTGCATTTTACATTATACTCAACATTGGCTTGATGTATTAAGTTTTATTTGGCAAGCAGTTTAAAAGTATTGGTGCAGCTAATGTTAAAAAATATTGAAGATATTCTTGGTGAAAAGGTAATTTCAAATTCCTCAATAGCTGGTGGCTCTATTGCAAGTTCTTATCTAATAGAAACAGCCAATAATAAAAAATATTTTGTAAAAACGTATAGCACCAATGGAACTATTTTGCAAAATGAAGCTAATGGATTAAGTGAGTTGCAAAAATCTGGAGCTATAAAAACTCCTAAAGTTGTTGCTGTTACTGGTGAATATTTGATTCTTGAGTTTATCAAATCGGGCAAACGGAGTAAGGACTTTTCAAAAACATTTGGCAGACAATTTGCAAATCTGCATAAAACCACAGCAGATAAATTTGGATTTTACGAAGACAATTTTATTGGCTCTACCCCACAGATTAATATCACGCTCTATTCTAGTTGGAAAGATTTTTTTTGGAACAATAGATTGCTCTACCAATTTAAACTTGCAGAACAAAAGGGTTACTCCAACAGTGAGATGTTGGGACTATTCAATAAATTAGAAAAGGTGTATCATTCAATTATAGGCGGGGCAGAAGAGCCTCCTACCCTTTTACATGGCGATTTATGGGGCGGAAATTATATAGCGGATTGCAATGGCGATCCCGTTCTAATTGACCCTGCAGTTTACTATGGCAATCGTGAAGCAGATTTAGCAATGACTAAGTTATTTGGTGGTTTCAATTCCGAGTTTTATTCTGCTTACAACGAGGAATATCCCTTAGCCAATGGGTGGGAATATAGACTAAACTTATATATGCTTTATCATGTTCTCAACCATCTAAATATATTTGGGGTTGGATATTATTCACAAGTGATTTCAATTATTAAAACTTATACTAAGTAGGTCAGCTACGAATAGACAAATTAAATACAATCCTATTTTACTTACGCTTTTTATAACATTGTTTCTAAACTTTTTATTCTATGCACAACTAAAGGCACAAGTTAACAACACACAAAGTGATAGCAATAAAGTAAGTGCTACAAAACTTTTAATTATTGGTGGTACTACAGCTGCATTTTTTACATACGGATACATAGTGCAAAATAATATTTGGTGGAAGGAAGAGAAAAGTAGTTTTCATTTTAACTCTAGTCAAGATTATAAATATTCGCTTAACGCCGATAAACTTGGACATTTTTATTTTGCATATTTAACCACAAACATTTATTCCGATTTGTTCCAGTGGACTGGAATAAAAAAGCGTAAAGCCCTACTCTATGGAGGATTAGTTGCATTTACGTTCCAAACATTTACAGAAATTAGAGATGGATTTTCAGCTGGCTATGGTTTCAGCTGGGGAGATTTTACAGCAAATTTTCTTGGTGCAACATATCCAAGCCTGCAAGAATACTATCCAGTACTAAAACCATTTGATTTTAAAATAAGTTTCTATCCATCAGAGAAATATAAGAATGGAGAAAATAGATATATACTAGACGATTACGAAAGTACATATCATTGGCTCTCCATTGATGTAAACCAACTTTTGCCAAAATCAGTTGCTAAAGTATTCCCCGATTTTATTGATGTTACAATTGGTCATAGTGTTAATAACCTTGATTGTTTTGGTGGTGGAAATCACGAATTATACATTGGTCTCGATTGGGATTTTGAAGCACTGCCTGGCGAGGGGAAGCTGTGGAAAACTATAAAACGATGGATGAACTTTTATCACTTTCCTGCACCTGCTGTTAAAGTTTATCCAAATGTGGTTTGGTATGGATTGAAATTTTAGGGTGCAGAAGATAGAGATAAATGCTCTAATAAAAGAAAGCTTTGCAATTACAATTCATTTTTTAAGTAGTTTTACAACCTCATAAACTAACCTTGCTGTAATGCCCCAAATTGTTTCACCTTCTGTTTTATATACCAATACATCACGAATGCTTTTGTAATAGGTATCATTTCCTATGTTGTTTGGCAAAATTAATTCTTCTTCTTCGCCTTTTGAATTGTAGGATTTATGACTTACTTCTGAGTGAATTTTAAAATGTTCTGGCTCGTTATTTTCAAAAAAAGATAGTGGTACAAAAAAAGCTTTGTCAACTTCAGTGCTGTTAATTGTTAATTCATCAAGACTATTAATCTTAATTTCTGCAATTACTGGTTCAACCAAAACTCCACGCGGACCAAAGAGAACATCTAACTTACCAATAATATTTATCTTACTTTTATCAATTCCAACTTCTTCAAAAGTTTCACGAAGTGCAGTATCTACAACGCTATTATCCGTTTTTTCAACACGTCCACCAGGGAAACAAATTTCGCCACCCTGCTTAATATTTGCTGCTCTCTTTTCAAAGAGAAAATAATATTCTTTATCAATAAGAACTAAGGGTATTAAAACTGCGGAGTTGAAATATTCATCTTTGCCAAGTATTCCAGGCACTTTGGGAGTATTTTGTTTTAATATTTTAAGTTTGTTCAAAAGATTTTCCAATAATTAAATTAGTGTAAAGTTAATTGTATTTTGTTGGCAAATGACTCTTCACTTCTCCAAAGAGTCCTTTGGAGGGGTGAGTTTTTAGATTACCGTCATTTATAAATTAACATAACATTAGTTGTTTTGAAAAAATGAGAATACAAGTATTAGGTAAATTATGTCTTCTGCTTCTTCTTTTTTGCTGCTGGAAAAAGAATATTGTTAAGAATTATTCTATAGCCTGGTGAGTTTTTAAATAACTCTAATTCTGTTGGAGGGTCGCCCACAGCGTGGCGATAATCTTCTGGGTCGTGTCCAGCATAAAATGTAAAAGTCCCTCGTCCAAATTTTCCGTGAATATATTTTACTTGATTTGTTCCTGCTCGCTCACCAAGTATATAAACGGATTTTTTAATTAGCTCTTTACGGAACATAGTTGTTTGTCCCATAAAACCGCGTATTACATTCACATGGTTTTGCGTAAGCATTGTAGGCACTGGATCGTATTTTGCCGAGTAATCAAAAAGGGTAAAATAATCGTTCTCCCAATTTCCAATTTCCATTGGTTGAATATCAATATTGCTATATTCGTAAACCATTGGGTTTAGCTCAATCTTAAAATTTGTAAAAGCAAAAGTGTTGTCAAAATTTAATTTGTTTTGCACATCTGCGTCTGGTGCATCGCCATCATACATTTTATCAACAAAATCTACATCCATTCCAGCAAGAGCAATATCGTAACTATCTGTTGCAGAACACATTGCAAAAAGGAATCCTCCATTGGCAACAAAATTTTTAATTGTTAGCACAACAGCCTTTTCCATTTCAGATACTTTTTTGAATCCCAATTTTGCAGCTTCGTTTTCGTAGAGTGCTTGTTGCTGAATGTACCACTGAGCTCCACGAAAACTTGCGTAAAATTTCCCATACTGTCCTGTAAAATCTTCATGAAAGAGATGTAGCCAATCGTACTTAGTTAAATCACCTTTTAGAATTTCACTGTTCCAAATTTTATCGTATTTTATTTCGGCGTAATCTAACACAAGAGTAACAGCATCATCCCAAGGAAGAAATCCATCTGGAACAAAGACGGCTATTTTAGGTGCTTTTTCCAATCTTATTACTTCCATGTTCTGGTCTTCACTCTGAACAAATGCATAAATATCAACAACTTCCTGGTTGGAAAGTGTTTCAAAACTAATTCCGCGTAACCTACATTTTAGTGCAAGTTCATCGGAGTAATCAATCATAAAGGAACCACCACGATAGTTCAAAAGCCAGTCGGCTGTAGCTCCATCTTTAATTTCGTTAAAAGTAACTCCGTATGCTTTTAAGTGATTTGTTTGATTCAAATCCATATTTATTAATAATTTGGATTGTGCCGATAGTGTATAAGATAAAAATAGGAGAAATAAATATTTCATTTTTTAGGCTTTTATTAATTGAAGTGTAAATTTAAGCTATTTCAATCCTTTGCACAATTATTCTAATTTCTTTTTTCTCCTCTTTTTTGGATATCTTTGCAAGAAAAAATTTTAATAATTAAACCGTTGCAGTAATGGAAGAATTATACGTTGAAAATAAAGAGTTTACTAAAATTGATTTCCGAATTAAAAAATTTCAAATAGGCGAATATGAGTTATGTAAATTTTCAAATTGTAATTTTTCGGATATAAATTTATTTAATATAACATTTATGGAGTGCGAATTTGAAAACTGTAATTTTAGTAATACCAAAATTAACAGTACTGCATTAAGGGATGTTAAATTCAGTAACTGTAAACTACTTGGCGTAAACTTTAACGATTGCGATAACTTTTTATTGTCAGTCTATTTTGAAAACTCTCAACTAAATTTAGCTTCGTTTTCTAACTTAGATTTACGAGGAGTTGAATTAATAAATTGTAACTTGCAAGAAGTTGATTTTACGGATACTAATCTTACAAACTCTAAATTTGAAAACTGCGATTTAAACCGTGTAATATTTGCAAATACAAACTTAGAGAAAGCTGACTTATGCACATCCTACAATTACAGATTAGACCCAGAAATTAACCGTATTAAAAAAGCGAAGTTTTCTATGGCAGGCGTACTTGGATTGCTGGATAAATATAATATTGTTGTTAAGGGTTAAGTTCACATAAAAATAGTAGTTCTAACAGAAAGTTAGTGTTAGAAGTATTCAATCAACTAAGAAAAAATTTCCTCTGTTATAACTCTTTAAAAATGTCAGTATCAAAACTCTTTAGAAATGTCATATTAATTTAATAAAATAATAACACTAATAGAAAATTTGGGGTAACGTAAGGA
>CAMZLW010000040.1 GCA_947311785.1 uncultured Ignavibacteriales bacterium
TAAATGGAAAAATTCAAGAAGTGAAATCTGTTGGTAGAGGTTATAGAACTTTTAAGAATTTTAGAAGTGCCATACTATTTTTCCATGGGAACTTAGACCTTTACCCACAACAATAAGGGTAGAACCAAAAAAAATACTATATTTACTCTCAAATTATTTGATACACTTTTTATGGATTAAAAATGATTGAAGTAAAAGAAGAAGAAGGTTGGAAATTCCCCAAAGATTTTTGGCTTGCAAATTTCATGGAACTCTGTGAGCGTGCTGCTTACTATGGATTCTTTATTGTTCTAACCCTTTACATGACTGATATAATTGGTTTTACAGATATTGAAACTGGAATTATTGTCGGACTTTTTTATGGATTGCTTTACCTCTTTCCCACTTTTGTTGGTGCCTATGTTGATAAAATTGGATTCCGAAAAGGTCTGCTGATTGCATTTAGCCTACTTACTATTGGATATTTCTTCCTTGGCGTTTTTCTTACAAAACTTCCAGTTATTTTTTTCTTGTTTGTTTTATTAATGGGTGCTTCTTTTATTAAGCCCTTAATTACTGGAACAGTAGCAAAAACTACTACCGAAGCAAACCGTGCTCGTGGATATTCACTCTTTTATTGGATTGTAAACATTGGTGCCTTTAGTGGCAAAACGTTTGTTCCCTTTATCCGACAAGGGCTTGGGCTTGAATATGTGAATTTCTTTTCTGCAGGAATGGCTCTCATTGCACTCATATTTACATATTTCTTTTTTGATGAACCTGATGAAATTTCGGAGAGTAAATCAATTAAAGAAACTTTTAGAGCTTTAAAAGGAATACTTGAAAAACCTCGCTTGTGGATTCTAACGCTTATCATTGCTGGGTTCTGGCTAATTCAAGGTCAGCTTTATGCAACAATGCCAAAGTATGTTATTCGTCTTTTAGATGAAGGTGCAAAACCTGAATGGCTTACAAATGTAAATCCTGGTATGGTAGTTCTAACTGTGGTTATTGTTACGCAAATGATGAAAAAACAGAAAGCCGTAACATCAATGATGGTTGGAATGTTCCTGATGCCTATCTCTGCTCTCGCAATGGCTATGAGTCAAGAGTTGGAAGCAATTACTGGACCAGCAGTTTCAATTTTTGGAATGTTTGAACTTCATCCACTAACAGTAATGCTTATTATTGGAATTGCAATACAAGGGCTTGCAGAATCATTTATCTCTCCAAGATTTTTAGAGTATTTTTCATTCCAAGCCCCCAAAGGTGAAGAAGGTTTATATCTTGGGTTTAGTCATCTACATTCATTTATTTCAGCAATTCTTGGTTTTGGTTTATCTGGAGTTTTATTAACAAAATATTGCCCAGACCCAAAAACATTGCCTGTTGGAATTTCAGATATTGAACGGGCTTCATATTATGCGAACGCTCATTACATTTGGTATTACTTTGTTGCAATTGGATTAGTCTCGGCAATCTCACTTTTAATTTTCAAACTTGTTACTGAAAGAATTGATAGAAAAAATGCGGAAGCTGTAGGTTAGTCTTTTATATTAACCAACGACTTAAGTCGTTGGTTATTAAAATTTTAGAAACCACTACTTTTTAATAAGTATTGGTAATTTCACAATCTCTTTTTTATCATCAAGTGAATTAAAATATAATTTACCATAATAATTTGTTCCTTCTGGAATTTCATATTTAGGCAATTTATACTTTAGTGAAAGAGTCTTTTTCAATGAGGGATACATTGTAACTCTTCTAGAGCCACCATCAGTAAGTTTAATTTCTTTTTTCTCTTTTAACAAAGTTGTTTCAACAATTTCAATATTAATTTGCCCAGCCTCACAAGCGTATGCTGGAATAAAACGGAGAATCAAATTTGTAGAATCTTCTTTGAATGAATTATACATCGAGATTGAACCAGTATTATAAGAAAGCCCATCACTACTAAGGGCTTTTCCATCTTCATCATAAATTACAAAAGCAAAATCTGTCATTTTATTGAAATCTGTTTTTGGAAGTTCTATTTCAAAATATTTTGCCTTCTCCCCTTTCTTTAATGTGAACTTATAGTCATAGATTTCAACACTATCTAAAAATAGCGAAAACTCTTTTTGATATCCAAGAAGATTGCCACTTAACTTATAAGTTTCAACTTTATTCAAATAGTTTACAACTTCTATGGAATTATCTTTTTGGCAAATTGGAGTATCGCCAAGTCTTGTCATACCCTTAAACTCTACAGTTAAATCGTAAGTAGATTTTTCTTTTGCAGAGAATTGCCCCAGAACTACTAGTTCATATACACCAGGTTCAAGATTGTAATAGTATTTTTCACTAACTTCATCTTTCAATCCAGAAGCAAGATAATTAAACATTACCTCGTCCCCTTCTGGGTTGTGCAAATACATACGCATATTTGTGTAAGTATCATTTTCAGAATTTAATTTAATTCGCAACGAGTTTGCACCTGCTGGAACTTCAAGAAAATATCGTTTGTGCATTCCTTGCTCTACAACTTCTGCTTCCCAAGTTTTGGAATATCTGTTTGTTGCGTTAAATTCATTGGGGATAATTACAGTTGCCATCATTTCAAATTCTGGGATATTTGTTTTATTTCTGTAACCTTTAATTACTCCGTTATACATTCCAGGCACTGTCATTTTGGATTTATCTAAACGATAAGAAACAGTTGCTGAGTTATTATTTCTAATTCTGGTTTGCTTTGTTATTGGAACTAACCAATCGCTATCACTTTTTATATTATACAACCGATAGAATTTTTTCTGGTCTATTAAGTTGTCGCGTGTAACTTTGAATGAAAAATTTTCATCACCCTTTAAGTATGCACCATTTCTTATATACATACTTGGAGCTTTTCCCTTTGGCATATTAGGAGCAAACGCTGTAATAGTATATGTTTCAAAGTTTTTAAGTTCTCCGTTTTTAATATATTTTTTTAGTAATTCAAATGCTTTCATAGCATTTATCATTCCAGTTCCTTGGTCAATTCTCTCATATCCATCCATTGGAACTGCACTTTCGCGAAGAACTTGATACAAAAATTTAGAAGGAATTTTCACATTGGGAAATTCGACTTTTGCTGCACTAAGAATAAGAGACATAACCCCCGCAGAATAAGGGGAAGCCATGCTTGTTCCCCAGAATCTATCAACTTGCATAAAGTTAGGAACAGTTGATGTAGCTGCACCAGGAGCAACAACATCTGGTTTTGCAACCTCGCCGCCACGAGATGAAAAGTGAAGAATTATATCTTTCTCTAAAACTGTTCCATATAAATCATTTCCAACATCTTGAGCAAGCACAGCACCAGAGGAGAAAATTGCACTTGTTGTTGCAGGCAGTCCTGTGGTAGAAATTCCAGGTCCATTGTTACCATTAGATGTTGCAATGTATAAGTATGGATTTTCTTTTACTAATTTCTCTAAGAATTTTTCCATATCGGCTTGCCCTTCTATTTCAGAACCAATTCCGAAACTCATATTAATTATGCAAGGTTCCTCTCGTTCTTTCGAAATTTTATCTGCGTAGAGATACGCTTTCTTCATACTCTCTGTAACCGTTGCTCCACCCGAAAGATTATTATTCCCTAATTTAAAGCCCATTAAATTAGCACCAGGTGCAACACCGTTTAGTGCAGTTTCTCCAATACTATTTCCGCAAGCTATACCAGCACAATGTGTTCCGTGGCTACCATCATCAAAAAAGAATGATACTTTATTTTCTTCTGGAACTATATTTAAAGCAATTGTAAAATATGCAAGTTCATCTTCCCCCTCTATATCAACAGATTGATGTTTATCTTTGTAATTTCTAATAGGAATTTCATCCGATAAATTACCATCAACATCAGTATCAACATACGTTACCCAAAACGATTCGCCATCTTCTTCAACTTTAAAAGTTACAAAATAAAACTTGTCATCTTTAGCACCATTATGATTAACATCTTTTACACTTGAACCAGAGTTCATCCACAATTTTTCTTCTAACACTCCAATGTAATATTTTTCATCACTTGCTTTTAGCGAAAGACTATCAGCACCAGATATTTTATACTCCATATCCTCATTGATGAAAAAGAGAGTATCATCTTCCTCTTCAATTTCTGCTTCAAAATATTTAACATCGCCTTGCCCGGTAAAATCTTGAACATCTAAAACTTTATCTTCACCTGTGCTGGTTTTAATAAGCCCATCCACACCAATATCAATACCAGTATCTAGAACCATTACAATTGTTCCACGTCCATCATACTCTGGATATTTTTCAAGAAACTCTTGAACTCCAGTATTCTTAATGGAAATAAATGATTGAACGGAATCTTGTGCAATAATTGATGTTATCAACAGCACAGAGAGTAAAATAATTTTTCTCATTTCAGTAACCTATGTTTAGTATTTAAAGTATCTATTAACTCTTGTTTCGGAGTTTGCAATAATTCTTGTTGAGCTTTTTCTCTATCTAATTTTTCATAATCTATTTCAGAACCAAGTGTGCTATGTGGAATTAAATAAATTGCCATCATCAATATTGATGCAGCAATTGCCCACCTTGCAGGATGTTTAGATTTTTTATACATAAATAATGCTACTATCCATCCAATAAAAATTATTAAAGTTTTGTTGTCTGTTAAATCATGTCCAAAAGGAATGCCTGTCCACAAGGCACCAAACGCATATTGCTGAACTATCGGACCAAAGATAAGTCCGCCAATAAAGAGCGTTATCAACGTCCAATAAGTAAGTTTAAATAATTTTGGTTCTTTCCTGAAAGCCTCAATTCCTGTACGAACAGAAAGCAACATCGACAAAAACATAAAAATTATATGAATAATTAAAATAACATCGGGCACAGAACCCTTATACCTGATAACTACAGTATTATCTTTCGGAAGAATAACTTTGCTGTTGTTGTTGGTTAGCTTAACGTAATATTCTAACTTACCAGCAGGCGGCTGATTTGGCAAATATGCAATTAAACTATCGTTGCGAAATTGCATTTTAATCTGAGTCCACTCATCACTACTTTTGTAACGTTTCCAAAAAAGATTTGCTGTTGTTGTAGTATCGTTGTATTTAATGCTTACAAGATGGTCAACACTTCCGCCTTGTGAACGATAAAAATAATAGTCAACTTCGTTATTCATAAATTCCACACTACCCGATGTAGGGTGAGTTGGACCAGTAAGACGTTGATATATAGCGGATGATAGCGTTATAACAAGAGCTAATATCCAAAAGAGAAATGATTTCATAGGTATTCCTAAATGGTGCATAATAAAACAAATTTAAATTGTAAGTTACTGCTACTAATCGTAAAATTGCAAGATAATATTTATGAATATTTTGTTTTTATGAAACAAATATGGCTAATAAGTATTAAACTTAATAATCAATATTTTTAGTCTTCTGAGGTTTATAATGAGAAAAGTACAAATACTTAGTTTCTTAATATTTACAATTGTAATGCTGATAAATAAAAATCTTTTTTCGCAAGAACAGAGAATATTGCTTGATGAAGTTTATACTGATTGGGATGATATTAGTGGAGTTGTCGATTCAGCGTAATAATTTACTTTGCATAAGGGACTCAGATATGATTTTAATGTCTCTATAAAATTAATAATTATTATAATCAATTAATAGTCTTATTTTGCAGAAGGGTTAATAATTACTTTAACTATCAGGTTAATCCTAATATCGTTCTATAGATGTGTATTATTTTGAAATGAAATTGGGATTAACTTATTATTTTAGCCTATGAGCAGAATACTCAGTAGGCTCAGAATAATAATTCCGAGTAGGTTAGAAATAACTATTGGTTGGATACTTATTGAACTATGGGGTTGTAACGAAATAACATAGTTATTTAGATTACAAATTAGGAGAGATTTTATAATTCCACTCACCGTGGAAATCATCTCTTATCAAATTGATTCCCTTCA
>CAMZLW010000041.1 GCA_947311785.1 uncultured Ignavibacteriales bacterium
AATTATTGAGAAAATAAGTTTCCTCATATATTTGCACAGATTCTTCATTTTCGCTCTATTTTACAAGTTTATCCTTGTCTTGTTGAAAACTTTCGGACAGTTGTGTGATTAAATAAATTAAACATCTTCAAATAGTTTTCGATAGATAGTTATAGAAAGAATTTAGAATAATAGGTTCAAGAGAATGAATAAAACAATATTAAGTATTAGAAATGTAAATAATTCAAGTTTGGTAACAGCCACAAATGGTTATTGTGCAATAGAATTTTTGACAGAAACAAAAAATGTTTTAATTTTATTGTTCAAAATTAAAATTCAACTTTGGAAGAATTCGATTAATGCCTTTTTTAGGAAATAAATGTTGCTATATGTAAAGTTTCACAAGGTTGTTGATGCTCTTCTTGTTCAAAAATTATTTTAAAGCAATTTTGTTTAATATTTATGGAATGTGAAAAAATTAAATTATTGAAAACTCATGAACACCAACTTTTACATTTTTAACTTCTGTTTAAAGAAACTTAAGTGTTCCATTTTTTAACTTGGAACTATTCAAATCTTTTTTTGCCTCCCATTTCTCTCCTTAAAATTTGACTAATTCGACTTTCATTGGGTCTATAATTCCACAGCTAAGCTAAATAACTCTTTGCCATTTTCCATGCTGTATATTTACACTTTTGGGGATTACAAAATTTAGATAGAACATGATAAAGTGTTTAGATTATTAAAGAATTCGTATATTACAATCAAATTTTTCATCTACTTATCTAACTGATACAAGGCGTAAGAAATGAGTAAAAAAACACTTCTGATAATTTTTTATCTGCTTTTATCATATTCCCCATCGCAAAACTGTATTGCACAAAGCACATTAAATGATACTTTATTAATTAACAACCTACTTGAAGTTGCCGATTCAATAATGAGAAATGAACCAAAAAATGCTAAGGTATTGGTTGATAGTGCAATGGTTATTGCAAAAGAGTTAGGATTTGAAAATTTTAGCATCAAATGTTTGAGAGGCAAAGTGGACTATCACTACTATCTTGGGCAACTTGACAAAGCTATTGATGATTTATTCATGTTACTTTCCTACCACGAAACAAGAAAAGATAGTGGTGAAATTGCAATTTGTTATAATGATATCGGAATAACTTTTGCCGACAAAATGGAATTTGCCCTTTCGCTAAAGTATTTGTACAAAGCCTTGAAGTTAGAAAGGGAAAAAGATAGAGAGGGAATAAAGGTAGGCATTCTAGGAAATATTGGATATGCATATTTTCAATTAGGAAAATATTCTGATGCCCATGTTTTTTTCAATAAATCATTAGATTTATCTATTAAGATAGGGGATAAAGAAGGTATAGCAAATGCTAATACTGGCATTGGTAATACGCTTAAGGAACAAGGGAATTATGATTTAGCGTTGCAATATTTTGAAAAGGCCCTAAAAATATATGCAGAAATAGACCTTCAGAATGGAAAAGGGTACATATACCAATCATTAGGGGAACTAAAATATTATTCAAAAAGTTATAATGAGGCTATTGATTATTTTAATAAAGCTGCTGATATAGGAAAAGAGGGGGGGGATATTAATACTTATTTGGATGCGATAAGTGGCATTGCTCATATATACAACGAGTTAGGAAATACGAAGAAAGCTATCTCGATATATAATGAAGCCTTGTTAATGGCAAATGAAGATGATAGCAAAGAAACTATCATTTGGATATTGGATAAAATGAATAAAATATATGCCTCGGCTGGCAACCACAAAAAAGCATACGAAACACTTATGAAATACTCTCTTTTGAGAGATGAAGTTTATAACAAAGAAAATTCTAATCAAATTGAAGAGCTAAAAATAGAATTTGAAACAGAGCAAAAAGAGAGAGAAATAGCGAACTTAAAAGAAGTTACAGAGCAACGGCAAATGATAATCTTCTTACTTGTTGGTTCGCTTGCTTTAATTGGTTTGGTTGGATATTTTGGAATTTCAAGATACAAAATGAGAACTCAACAAAACTCTATGGAATTGGAGCAAAGGCTACTCCGCTCGCAGATGAATCCTCATTTTATATTTAATTCCCTCTCTGTTATCCAAGGATATATTTTTAAAGGCTCCGCAAAAGAAGCCTCAAGTTATCTTTCCAATTTCGGAAAACTAATGCGGAACATTTTGGAAAACTCACGCGAGGAGTATGTGATGCTCGACAAAGAATTAGAGACACTAAATCATTATCTTGAACTACAAAATTTAAGACATGGTGGAAAAATTACTTACACAATTGATGTAAGTGAAAACCTATCTACAGATTCTGTTAATGTGCCACCAATGTTGGCTCAACCTTTTATTGAAAATTCCATTAAACACGGAATGAACGAAAATGGAGAAGTTTCAATTATTGTTAAATATTTAAAAATTGAAAATAATATGAAGCTAATAATCGAAGATAATGGAATTGGAATAGAGAAATCGAAAAATGGTAATACTAAATCTGTAGAACATAAATCACTAGCAATTTCAATAACCGAAGGACGCTTGCAATTATTAAGCAAACGAGCAAAAAACAAATACAAATTAAATATAGTTGATATTGGGAACAAAGACACAAACAAATCAGGAACAAGAGTTGAAGTAGAATTACCCTACTTAGAGGAGTTTTAATGTTAAAACTATTAATAGTTGAAGATGAAAAAGAGACAAGAGATTTATTAAAAAATATGATTTCACAATCTTTTACAGATATTGAAATTGTTGGAGAAGTTGAAAGTGTTGCTGGTGGAATTAAAGCTATTACAGAGGCAAATCCTGATGTAGTACTTTTAGATATTGACCTAACTGATGGCTCTGGTTTTGAAATTTTAGAAAAAACTAAACATGAAAATTTTATGGTAGTTTTTATTACTGCCCATAACGAATACGCGATAAAAGCCTTTAGAATTAGTGCAATAGATTACTTGTTGAAACCAGTGGATATTAACGATTTAATAGAAGCCATTGAAAAATGTAAGAAACAGAAAGAAGTTAGAGAGTTAAATTATAAATTAGATGCACTTTTTTCTAATCTTAAAACGGAAGTGAATCAGGATAAAAAAATTGTATTAAAATCTTCCGAAAGCATTCATGTTGTTCCTATTCACGAAATAATTAGATGCGAATCGGATAGTAGCTATACAACTTTTTATTTGAAAAATGATAAGAAACTAATAATTTCAAAAACCTTAAAAGAGTTTGATAATTTATTAACAGAATATGGCTTCTTCCGTCCGCACCAATCGCACCTCATTAATATTAATTATATTGATAGTTACGAAAAACCACAGGGAGGAATGTTGGTAATGTCCGATAAAAGTCATGTGCCAGTAGCAACACGAAAACGTGAGGCCTTGTTTAGTTTGTTTAAGAGTTTGTGATTTACTCTCAAACACTATTATAAACATTTACATTACAAAAAAGCTTTCATTCCCAATATTTTTCATGTAAAATATTTGTAATAATAAGATTCCCATTAGAAACATTTGGGAACTCCTGTCGTCCTACGGACTCATTACTCTCTTAAGTTGCTTAAAAACATAGCAATTTAGGGAGTAAATTAAAATGTTACAAATTCCCGTTATTTTGTTTGTTAACGCAATACAATTAACCCCAAATTCAACATTAGAAAAGCACAAATGCTGAATCGTTGTAAAAGCATCAACAACCTTGAGAAACTTTACAAAAAGTCTTTGCATAACTCAAGAAAATGCTTCATGCTGAATTCATTTCAGCATCTAAAAACGTTATCAACCAGAATGCGATCTGTTGTGTTACACTGAGGTCCTCGAAGTTGAGGTACTCTAAATGAGTTAATAGAAACAACATAATTTCTTCTTTCAATTACCGTTGGTTTAATAAAATTTAAATTAAAGTTTTTAAAATTCCCTCCGATAGTGTAGTTAGAATATTATTTATAAAATAAAGAATATTTTAGAAAATTAAGTTTATTCCGCCAAAACGGACATAAAACAGACTAAACCATCTGTAGGAAAAAAATGAAACATATTCTAATAGCTGAGGACCAACAGTCAGCACGCTTTGTACTTACATTTCAATTAAAAAAAGCAGGATTCAAAGTTACTGCAGTCGAAAATGGAGCCGTAGCACTTAAAGTTATTAAAGATAACCTTTCTACCGATAACCAAATTGATTTGCTCGTTACAGATATTGAAATGCCCGAAATGTCTGGATTAGATCTATACAAAAGTATATCGGAGCAAAATATAAATATTCCAGTTATAGTAATGACAGCATACGGTAGCAAAAATGTTGTTGTTGAATTAATGAGAATGGGATGCTCGGAATACTTAGACAAACCATTCCCTCCCGAAGAATTAGTAGATAGAATTATTCAAATTTTTGAAGAAATTGATAAACGTAACGAAGAATCACAAAAAATTGAAAGTAATAAAGCTCAATTAGAAGAAGAACTTAATACTTACAAACTAAAAAGCAGTAAACTTAGAGAACAAGTTGATTCTGCAAAAACTGCATACGAAAGTATCACAAAAATTGAAGATAAAAATCTAAATGTAGAGGTTAAGTATAAGTTAGCACCTCTAGCAGATTTAGGTGGCGATTTTTTTTCAATAAAAGACACAGAAACTGGTTGCGACATATTGCTGGCAGATGTTGCAGGACACGATATGGGCTCATCTTTTCATACAATCCTTATTAAATCTGTTTTTGAAGAAAACTTAAAGTTGAAAAAAAACGGAGCGGATTTTTTTACTGAATTAAATAATAGAATATTTGATGAGGGAGAAAATGACCGAATGGTTACAGCAATTTTTATTAGAATTGATATAAAAAAGATGACTGCAGAAATAACTTCCGCAGGACACCCTTACGCACTCTTTAATGGAAATAACTCCCAAAATCCAAAACCAATTCATGTTTTGGGTGATATTTTAGGAATTTTAAATGATGTTTCATTTGAAACAAGTACTATTGATGTATGTAGCGGAGATAGAATTCTCTTTTATTCTGATGGAATTGAAGATAGCGGATACATTGATAATAAAACTGGTAAAAAAATAAAACTTAATAATTTAGGAATAATGGAGTTGGCTTCTAAACATCAAAAACTAAGCCTAGACAAATATGTAAACAATATTTGGAATGATGTTTTAAAGTTTGGTAAAAACAATCCTAAAGATGATATGAGTTTAGTTGCAATAGAAATTAAGTAAAATAGATAAGAGGTTACCTTGTATAAAACTGATGAAAATAGTGATTATATAAACTTTGAATTCTCATCCGATTTAAAGTATGTCGATAGAGTAGTTGAAGATTCTATCGACTTTCTTAAAAGTAAAGACATTGGTTCGCATAGCGATTTTAAACTTGTGTTGCGTGAACTAATTATTAACGGAATTGAACACGGAAACAAAAATGATACTTCAAAAACAGTAAAATGTAAAATTAGCAAAGTAGGTAATTTACGCTTCAGTATTGAGGTTGAAGATGAAGGCGATGGATTCGACTATGCTAAACTCGATTTTAAAATGCCTGACGACCCAGACCAACACAGAAATCGTGGAATTCTTTTTATAAATACATTGGCAGATCAAATTGATTTTAACGAAAGTGGAAATAAAATTACCGTTGTATTTTCATTTTACAACGAAACCCAATTTGATGTTACAACCGATGAGGGAGTTCTAACAATTACTCCCTCGGGAAATATTACTTCGGGCATTGCAGATAATTTTAGAGTTATTTTACTGGAATCTTTGGACGAAAATAATCCGAACATAACTTTTAATTTTAGCAAAGTTGAAGACCTAGATTCAATATCCCTAAGCCTGCTAATAACTTTTGCAAAAATGTTTAGCCGAAAATTTTCAGATAAACAGATAAATGTTACAAATGCAAACAAAGATATTAAAAATCTTTTTACACTTACTAGAATTAATAAATTTTATAACATCACAGAATAAAGAAGGTTTGTTATGGACGATACAATGAAAGAACTCCTTGAAGAATTTATTTCAGAATCGAAAGAACATCTGAGCACAATTGAAGAGGATTTTTTAGAGCTAGAACAACAAAAAGATAATCCCGATAAAAAATTAGTAAATAAAATTTTCCGTGCAATTCATACAATAAAAGGTACATCTGGCTTTTTTGGATTAGAAACAATTACAAGTTTAGCACACACAATGGAAAACATTTTATCGCTTGTAAGAAATGGTGAAATGGTAGCAGAAAGTGATACTATTGATACTTTACTAACTGGTGCCGATATAATTAACTCGATGATTGACGACATTGACCACAGCAACGAGTTTGATATAACCGAAATTCTTGCTAAGCTAAATGCAATACTTGAAGGTGATGGTGAACCATCTGAATCTCTTGAAGAAATGTCTTTAGAAGTTGACTTGAAAGATACCGATGGCAAAGCTATTGGATTTAAGATTGACTTATTTGAATTAAACTCAATTTTATCGAACTACAAATATTTGTACCTACTTAGGCTCGATTTAAACGAACTTGCTAGTTACGGAATTGATACTCCAATCCAATTAATCAATAAATTGTTAAAAAACGGATTAATTGCAGATACACAAACTACTACAATAGATGAAGATTTATCGGCACTTCCAATAGGACCCCTTTTCTTTGAAGTTGTTTATGCAACCAACTTACAACAAACAACTATAATTAAAAAATATAAGCTAACAGATGAAGAAATTTTGGAGCTTGACCAAAACTTTGATGGTGCTTTACCAAAAGAAGAAAATACAAAAGTTGACTCGGTTGAAGATGTAAGTTCCACTGAAATTGTTGAAGTAAAGCAAAGTGTAACTACAACAATACCTAAAGCAAAAAAAGAAATTGTTAAAGCTGTTAACAAAAGCAATACAAACTCTTCCCCAAAAAAACCACATGTGGATACTTCGGTGCGTATTCAGGTTGACTTATTAGATAAACTTATGCGTCTTGCTGGCGAGTTAGTTTTAGTAAGAAATCAGCAAATATTACTTACAGAAAATCAAAGTAGCACTTCAAGAAAAAATTCGCAACGCTTAGACCTTGTAACCACCGAGTTACAAGAAGCAATAATGATGACAAGAATGCAACCAGCAGGAAATATTTTTAATAAATTTCACAGAGTTGTAAGAGATATTGGTAAAAGTTTAAACAAACAAATTGAAATTCATATAAGTGGAAACGAAGTAGAATTAGATAAAACAATTCTCGAATCGCTTGCAGACCCACTTACGCATATAATCCGTAATAGTTGCGATCATGGAATAGAATCGCCAGAAGACCGCGAAGCAAAAGGGAAAACCCCACAAGGCAATATTTGGCTATCAGCATTTCACGAAGGTGGGCAAATAAACATCCAAATAAAAGATGACGGAAAAGGAATTGACCCAGAAGTTATAAGAAATAAAGCTTTTGAAAAAGGTCTTAAAACAGAAGCAGAGCTTGATGTAATGAGCGATAAAGAACTTGCTAATCTTGTAATGATGGCTGGTTTTTCAACAGCAGAAAAAGTAAGTAGTATTTCTGGGCGTGGCGTGGGTATGGATGTTGTAAAAGAAGGAATTGAACGACTTAATGGCTCAATTGAACTTGATTCTGTAAGTGGAGAAGGAACAACTCTAAACTTACGTTTACCATTAACTCTTGCAATTATTCCTAGTTTAATTGTGCGTATAGCTAACCAACGCTATGCAGTTCCTCAAGTTAACTTAGAAGAACTTGTTACACTTTATGACGATGATGTAAATGACAAAATAGAACGGGCAAACGATTTAGAACTTTTCCGACTACGTGAAACACTACTACCAATGGTACGGCTAAGCGAGGTTTTACAGCATAGAGAAAAATTTACTGCATCTACAAGAAGCACTATAACAGAAAAGTATTTCAAACTAAACCAAAGTGATGCTGCACCTAAAACATTAAGTTTTGCAGTACTTAAAGTAGGAACACTTAAATTTGGGTTAATTGTTGATGAAGTAATTGGAACAGAAGAAATTGTAGTTAAACCAATGCACTCAATAAATAAATCAATTTCTATATATACAGGTGCAACAATTATGGGCGATGGCAGTGTAGCACTAATTTTAGATGCAGACGGAATTGCAAAACATACCGGCGTTACTGCAGAACTTGCCGAGGAAGAAGAAGTTGCTTTAAAAGCAATGCACAATTATCAACATGTAGAATCGCAAACAATTCTATTATTTAAAAATGGGCCAGAGGAACAATTTGCTGCTGCTCTTCCATTAATTAGAAGAATTGAAAAAATTAAAATGGCTGATATTGAACAAATTGGGCATAAGGAATTTATTACAGTTGATAATATGTCAACAAAAGTATTACGCTTAGACCATATTCTTAGTGTATCACCAGCTGAAGAAAGTAAAGAAGCATTTTTGTTGCTACCAAAGCACATACACAAACCTTTTGGAATTCTTGTTACATCGTTGGTAGATATTGAAAACTCCACTATAGATCTAAACACCGAAAGTTATGTTGAAGACGGTTTGCTTGGCACAACAATAATGCAAAACAAAATGACACTGTTTATTGATATATACAGATTAATAGAAATCTCTGAACCCGATTGGTTTGCCGATAGAAGATTAAACTCTGCGGAGCATGATGGTATAAAAAGAGTACTTCTACTAGAAGATTCATCATTCTTTAAAGAACTTGTAAAAGGATATTTAGTTTCTGAAGGATATGAAGTAGATACTGTTGAAAATGGCGTAGAGGGTTTACAAAAAATACAAGAAGTTGATTACGAATACGACATTATTGTTTCCGATATTGAAATGCCCGAAATGGACGGAATAGAGTTTATTAAAGAAATACGAAATTCAGAAAACACAAAAAATACAAGAGCACTTGCTTTAAGTTCGCTTGGAAGTGAACTAGATAAAACAAAGGCTCGTAATGCTGGCTTTGATAGATATGAAGTTAAAATGGAACGAGAACTATTTTTAACAACAATATCCGAAATGTTAAATGGATAGAAGATTGGTAATTTAAGTTGAATTAAACACACCCCTTTATCCCCTCTCAAGAGGGGAAATAAATACCATTCCGCTTTGCGGAATGATGTAAAACTCCCCTCTTGAGAGGGGTTGGGGGTGTGTTAAAGTTGATAGGAACTAATTATTATAAAATAGCAAAAATTATGACGAGGAATATACAATGGCTAAAAATCAAATGGTGGTTGCAGAAAAAAATAGGATTAAACAAGTACTTACATTTCACATTGCAGAAAGGCTTTTTGGAATTGAAATTAGTGCTGCTCGTGAAGTTAGCCCCGAGGTGGATTATACTCCAGTTTTTCATGCTGCAAATGAAGTAAAGGGGTTAGTAAATATTAGAGGTCAAATATATCTTGTACTCGATTTACATAAAATTCTTGGCTATGCTCCATCTAAAAAAACGGAAGATACTCGATTTATAATACTTAAAGAAAATATTGGCGAATCTTTTGGAGTAATTATAGATAAAGTTGGCGAAGTAGTTGAAATATCTGAAAAAGAAATTAGAAATATTCACTCAGGAAACGATAGTGCTATTGAAGAATTAGGTAGCAAGGTTGAAGCTCTTACACTTGGCATTAGCAAATTAGAAAATCGGCTTCTTGTTGTGCTAAATCCTGAAAAATTATTAAGTGAATTAAATAAAACAACATAGGAATAAGTAGAAATGCCAAATATTATTAAGACTATAAAATTCAAATTACCTGCACTAATTGTGGGAAGTATTGTTATTGTATCAGCAATTACAATATTTATTTCGTATCAAGATTCGATGAAAACACTTGATAGTAACATAACAAAACAATTTGAAATATTTGAGGATACTTTTAAGGAACAGGTAATAACTGAACAACATAGTTTGGAAATGGCTCTTTCTGTTTTACTAAACAATAAATCCATTAAAAATCAATTTGTATCACAAAACCGTAATTCAATGAAACAATTTTTATTGCCATTGTTTAATACTACACTTAAAAGTAAATATGGTATTGCACAATTTCAATTTCATACACCTCCAGCAACATCATTTTTACGTCTTCATAAACCTGAAAAATTTGGTGATGATTTATCGGCATTTCGTAAAACTGTTGTTGAATGTAATGCAAAACAAAAAATTGTTTCAGGTATTGAAGTTGGGCGTGGAGGTCCGGGACTTAGGGCTGTTTTTCCTGTAAATTATAACGGAAAACATATTGGAAGTGTTGAGTTTGGTGGTAGCCTCAACAAAATTATTGATGGACTTTCAAAAGCATTGAAGTTAGAATATGCGATAGGAATTGATAAATCTGTTTTTGAAAAAGCACGTAGGTTTGGAACTAAAGATGAAGATATTGTTAACGGAAATACAATTTTTTATCATTATCCACAGAAGAGCTATTCCTCAAATCTTGATAAAATAACACTTGACAACAAAATAATAAGAGTTGAAACAGAAGAAAATAGCTTTGCCATTACTTCAATTCCACTAATTAATTATTCCAACAACCAAATTGGTGTAATTACCCTGTTTGCGGATATAACTGATAATATAAAATCTGCAAATGCTACATTATGGACAAACATTATGATTATCCTTTTGGCAACTATAGTATTAGGTGCTTTTGGGCTTTTCATTTCTACAAACATTATAAACAAACCACTAATAAAAGTATCTGAATTTATGGGAGAAATTTCTAAAGGAAATTTAACAAACTCATTAAGCATTAACTCTCAGGATGAATTCAAATTTTTAGGCGACTCAATAAATAAATTTATTGAAAATTTTAAGATGATTATTATTGATTTAATTAATACAGAAAATACACTATTTACTGCATCCAAACAATTAACCGAAGCTTCATCTAGTGTTGTATCAAGCGTTACAGAAGTTTCATCAGAAATATCAAATGTTGCAAGTGCA
>CAMZLW010000042.1 GCA_947311785.1 uncultured Ignavibacteriales bacterium
CCAAAATTTAATAGTAAATTAAAAAAATCCTCTGGAAACACGACACACCTTTTTTTAATGCAAATTTACTAATTCCACAACAATAAGGGTAGAACCAAATAATTTATTGTTTTAATATTTAATAATACAAAATTATCTCAAAAAAAAAAAGAAAAAAAAGGGCAGAAAAGATTTCTGCCCTACTATGTTATTCAAATTCGTTTTTGTATTTGGAGTAGAATGTGCCAATATTTTTGTATGCTTTTTCAAGAACTTCTTCTTGTGGTAGAAATACAACTCTAAAATGCTTTGTGCCTGGCTTTTGTCCGAAGCCACTGCCTGGTACAACTATTACTCCAGTCTCTTTAATTAACTCAGAAATAAAGTGATTGTCGTCATTTTTAATATCTACTTGTGGAAATGCATAAAACGCACCTTCTGGTTTTACACATGTAATTCCATCAATTGCATTTAACATTTCAACAGTCATATTACGCCGTCTGGTAAGTTTTTCCATTGCTAACACAAGGTGTTCGTTAGTTCCATCAAGTGCTACTGGTATTCCGTATTGCTCAGGATGGTTTGCCGATAGGCGTGCACGCAACATTTTATTAATTGCTTCAATGTAATCAGCAAGTATTTCCTTTTGTCCACTCACAATACCCCAACCAATTCTAAATCCGGGAACCATATAATTTTTTGACAACCCACCAAAAGTAATTACCGAAGCATCAGGATTTATTGATGCAATTGATGTTAGCTTTGCGTTATCAAATAATAGTTTGTCGTAAATTTCATCTGCAAAAATTACAAGATTATGTTCAACAGCAAAATCGACAAGCTCTTTAAGTGTTTCGTAGCTTGCGTTAGAGCCAGTTGGGTTATTTGGATTTATAATAATTATTGCTTTTGTTTTATCGTTCACTTTGCTTTTAATATCTTCAATATCAGGTTGCCATCCATTTTCTTCATCTAAATAATATGGATTTTCTATTGCCTGCAGTTTACTAGAAATTGCAGTGTATAATGGATAGCCTGGAGTAGGGGTTAATACGTTTTCCCCTTCATTAACCAGTGCTGTTAAGGCTAATTCAATAGCTTCACTTGCACCAGTTGTAACAAATATATCGTGAATATTTTTAATTCCTTTTCGTTCAGCTTCGCGTTCAATAGCGTCAACTGCAGGCTTTATTCCAGAAGAGGGTGAATAGCCATTCTTATTATCGAGCATTGCCTTATATGTAGCTTCAACCATATCTCGTGGTGGTGCAAAATCGTAAATATTAGGATCGCCTATATTTAAGTATAACATTTCTTTACCCGTTTTTGCAACTTCATTTGCTAATACAATAATATCACGAACTGCATATGTAATATTTTCAGTTCTAACAGCTGGTTTAATTTTAGTATTGTTCATTCTTTATCCTTAACAAATTATTATTTTATAATTTAAATTACCTGATTTATCAGTTATTAGCAAAATACAACTATTGAATTTTGTTAAAATATTTATATTTTGTTACTTTGTAATTATAAAAACAAGAGAACACATAATGAAGAACAATACATTCCTATATCCCCTACTTTTTATTCTTCTAGCTTCACAAAATATTTTTGCACAAACCCCATTTAGGATAGGTGCAAGTTTCAATATTATTTTCCCATCAGGAAATTATACAGAGTTTGCAAAGACAGGAGTTGGTGGAACTTTTGAAACTGATTATTCACTTGCCCCAAATTATGTAATTATTTTTTCTTCAACTTATTCTAATCTTACAAGCAAAATACCACAAATTGGAGTTGATGGGAAAGCAATAGATTTTACAATTAAGTCTTTCGATTTTTTGTTTGGAGGAAGATATAACTTCAATTACTCACTCTTTGCCCTTGTTAAAACTGGAGTTTCGTATATAAAACTACATGCAAATATTTATGATGCTCCAAGTTACTCTAAAGATGGAACTTCTACCAACTTTGAGCCGTATTATACAATAGCTACAGGTGCTGGATACAGATACAACTTAGCAAAAGACAAATCTGATTTTGAATTTTCTGCTATTTACAAATTTGTAAATGGCGATGTAATAAATTTTAATACATTTCATTTAAAGCAAGTTTGCTAATTTACTTATAATGTTAAAACTAATAGAATATATTGAACAGTTTGTTAATGTTACATTCGATTTTATTGAATCAAAGTGGGAAAGTAAAAAAGTACAATCGCTTACTGGTTATACTTTAGTACTCGCATTTTTAGGTTACTTATTTTTAATAGAAGTACAGCGACAGGGGTTTCTGCCAAATATTTTTAGCGAACTAATTCCAACAAATCATTTTTATGCAATTAGTTTTGCTTTTACAATACTATTATTTTTTGAAGTAATTAGCCTTGTTTTTAGTTTGGTAAAATCAGTTTCTATTGCAATGGGAAAGCAATTTGAAATTCTATCATTAATCCTTTTGCGAAGTTCTTTTAAGGAATTTATCTATTTCCCCGAGCCTATTGGTTGGCATGAAATCTCTACACCTCTTATGCACATAATGTCCGATGCTGGTGGAGCATTATTGATTTTTATAATTTTAGGAATTTATTACAGAATACAAAAACACCAAGCTATTACTAGTGATGAACTCGAACAAAAAAGATTTATTTCTGCAAAAAAATTATTGTCTCTAATTTTGATTGTAATATTCTTATATCTTGGAGTAGTTTTTGTTTTAGATTTACTTTTAGGATACACACACAACGATTTCTTTTCTACGTTTTATACTGTTTTAATTTTTAGTGATATACTTCTAGTTTTAATTTCACTAAAATATTGTCAAAACTATTTTGTGGTTTTCAGAAATTCGGCTTTTGCACTAACTACCGTCTTTATTAGATTAGCCCTAATTGCACCACCATATTGTAATGTAGGTATGGCAGTTTTTGCAGGTCTTTTCACTTTAGTAGTTACTCTTGCATATAACTATTTTCACAAAGGAAAAACTTATTTATTCTGAGTTTTTTCTTTTGGCTTTACAATAACTCCTTTGTTTTCTCGTCCATTTATTTTTACAGTTATCGGAGTTTTCAAGGCAATATGAGAAACACTTCCTCTTTTTTCAACAACTTTTTGCTTACTTAACCAATCCCAGTCAACAAATCCGCCACCAACGTTTCTATGTATGGTAAAATATCCCACCTTAAAAGAAGTTAAATTCTGGAAGAAGTGGGACCCTTGCGATGGTTCAACATCAAAATCTTTGAAGTTATGCTCAACAATAGCTTTAGCACCAGATATTTGCTCCCACGTTATAGGTATTCCAAGCCATGGGTCTAAAGTTCCCCAACGCCCCACTCCAATTAGCAAATACTCTTTTTTTTGCTTAACTAATTTTTTATTAAGAAGTCCAATATCATCTGCTGTTTCTCTACTCTTTGAGCGATCGTATTCATCTTTGTGGATAAAAATTATATCCTTGATATTTGTATTGCTACCATTACCCATAACAAAATTAGATGTGCAAATCAGTTCTCTGTCAGAATATCCCGAAATATCTAGGTCCTCCATTTCGGTACTAACAGCAAGAGGACGCATTTGAACAACTGCAAATTCTTTTTGCTTTTTATTTGGAACTGATAAGTTAACTGCAAACTCTATTTCTACAGGGTTGCCCATGCCCCAGCTACCCATTTTAAGAATAACATCTAAAATTTCTGGAAGTGGGAATGTTTTATATTTTAGAATTGGAGCAAGTGTAAATAATTTTTTCCCTTCGCGCGAGGTTCCGTCGTAAACTGTATGATTAAAAAACGAGTATGTAGAGCCAACGTGAATAAGGGTATTATCCTTTTCCGCTTCATCTACAAAATGCTCTTGAACCAAAAGCTCATCCATTTCTGTAGTCTCTTTCCAGCTCTCTGACATGTTAAGTGCAAAAAATTTATCCTGATTATATTTTAGAACATCATCAACTAAAGTTTGTTGTAAAATATTTTGTGGATATTTTGGACAGAACCTAATTGCGTTTCCACCTTCAACAATAGTTTTACCTAATCCGAATGCAGCAGAGACAATACCATCTTCGGGTTGAAGTGGTTCAACTGGATAAAAATTATATGATTTTGCAACTCCAGAAATTTCAGGATAAAATTTTTCGTGATGAACTTCACCTACCATCTCTTGAATAATTACAGCCATTTTTTCTTCTTCAAGGTGATATGATGTAACGTTCATATACTGTTTTGCTCTTTGATAATATATTGATGCATATATTTGCTTAATTGCTCTTATCAATCGTCTTAATCGTATCTCTGGATTATCGTGATTGTTCGGCAACATTAAAGTATCGTAAACCCCAGCAAATGGTTGCCCTTGAGAGTCTTCGAGCAAACTGGATGAACGCACAGCAAGTGGCACACGCACAATAATTAGAAAATTAATTAAATTTTTAATTGCTTTATATGGGAACTTTGGTGCATCAATAAAGGCTTGCCTTATCTCAGTATCATCTTCACACTTAAGAGCAAAGTTGGTTAAATCGTTCTCTTCCATAAATTGGTCAAAAATATCTGTGGCTAATACTACAGTTGTAGGAACAAATACTTTAACCTCTTTAAATTTTGCATCAATGTTAAAATTACTTAGCAGACTACTAAAAAATCCTAGCCCACGTGCTTTTCCTCCAATAGAACCGCCACCAATACGAGCAAAAAAACTTAACCTATTAAAAGTTTTGCTATCAAAATCAGAAATTACCCCACGTTGCCTCTCACGATTATAATCATATATAGCCTCTATTAAATCCTCACGAAGAGCATCAATAGACCTATAATGGTCAACCTTATGAGGACGAAGTCTATAAGCCAGCCAAAAATCTGTTCTGGCTTTTAACCAATTTGAAAAATGATTACGTGATGAGTGGTAGGCAATACTCTCCTCAGGTACATCCAATAATCTGTCGGTTAGTTCTGCTAAGTTTGAAGCACGGGCTACCTCTTGCCCATTAGACAATCTAAAAATAAAATCTCCAAACGAAAATTGTTCGTTCATAAATTTTCGTAAGTCATCTAATAATGTTGAAGATTTTTTATACAAAAAAGAGGCACCAAGAGAATTAGCATGACTTCTGTTTTTTTCAACATTTGATTGAAGCAGTATTGGTAAATCGGGTCTTAAATTTTTAACTCGTTTTGCAAAAAGAATACCAGCTTTCTTGTTTTGAACGCCCCCTTTCTTAAAATCGACATCAGAGATTATTCCTAATACATTGTCCTCATATTTTTTATAATATCTCCAAGCCTCTTCGTAGGTTGAACAAAGTAAAATTTTAGGTCTTGCACGCATTTTCAAAAATCTATGCGATAAATTTATTCCCTCTATAGTAAGCCGTTGTGCTTGCTTTACTACTTCTGTGTAAACCAAAGGAAGATATGACGAATAGAAACGAACACTATCTTCCACAAGAATTATTACCTGAACACCAACACGTTTAGTGTCGTACTCAACATTCATTTTGTCTTCAAAATATTTTATAATTCCAAAAATAATTCTGAAATCACCTTGCCACATAAATACTTTATCAAAAATATCGGCTTCATCATTTTTAAGTATATCTACCATTTCATTATTGTCATAGCCAAGTAGGGCAATGGGAATATCGATATTTGCTTTTTTTATGTTACGTGCCAATTTAACTGCCGACATATCTTCAACATGCAAAGTTGTAATTATTAAATTGAACCTTCCCTTTGTCTTTGCAAGTTTAAGTGCTTCCTTACCACTTGATACATGAACCAACTCTGGACTATTACTAAGGTTTAAGCCTTGATACTCTTTCCTAATTAATTCGTAAAGCCTTCCATCTTCCTCGAGCAAATAAAAATCGTACATACTTGAAACAAGAATTATATCGTGAATACGAAAAGACATTAAATTATGGAAATCTTTGAACTTCTTCTCTTTGCTCTCTTCTAGAAGTTTTTTATCGAAAGTAATATTTTGTGCTGACATATAGAATTCACTATTTGTGAAAGGAATTTCGTTATTTGAATAACCCAACCAGTCACGATATGCCTTTCTGGACAACATACCAGAGTTGGAAAATTGCCACAAAGGAACTCTTGCAGAGCCACACCTCGATAAAAAAATAGAGGTTAGCAATGCAATGAGTTCACCGAAATGACAAAGAATAGGTTAATCAAAAGTTTCTATTAATTTTAAGTTTTATACAATACCTTGGTCTAACATTGAGTTTGCAACTTTAATGAAACCACCAATGTTTGCACCAAGAACGTAATTGCCTTCGGCTCCATATTTTTCGGCGGTAGTAACACATGTTGCATGAATATCTTTCATAATCATTTTTAAACGTTGGTCAACTTCTTCGCTAGTCCAGCTATATCGCATACTATTTTGTGCCATCTCTAAGCCCGAGACTGCAACGCCACCAGCATTTGCAGCTTTGCCAGGTGCAAAAAGAATTCCAGCATCTTCAAAAACGTGAGTAGCCTCTAGGGTAGTAGGCATATTGGCAGCTTCGCACACACACATACATCCATTTTTAAGTAGCATTTTTGCATCCTCTGGATATATTTCATTTTGTGTTGCAGAAGGAATTGCAATGTCAACTTCCACTTCCCATGGTTTTTTTTCTGCATGGAATTCAACTTTAAATCTATCGGCATAATCGGCAATTGCATCTTTGTTGCTAAGGCGTAGGTTAAGCATAAAGTTTACTTTGTCGCCACTAACACCATCGGGGTCGTAAATATATCCATCTGGTCCTGATAAAGTTACAACCTTTCCACCAAGTTCATTTATTTTTTGAACAACTCCCCATGCTACATTTCCAAAACCAGAAACTGCAACTCGTTTGCCTTCAAAATTTGTTCCTTTAGTTTTAAGCATTTCTTCTGTAAAGTAAACAACGCCAAAGCCAGTTGCTTCGGGACGTATAAGTGAGCCACCCCAATTACGCCCTTTGCCAGTAAGGACTCCAGTAAACTCGTTGCTTAATCTTTTATATTGTCCAAACAAATATCCAATTTCTCTACCACCAACGCCAATATCTCCGGCAGGAACATCGGTGTTAGGACCAACATGCCTAAATAGCTCAGTCATAAAACTTTGGCTAAATTTCATAATTTCAGAATCTGTTTTCCCCTTTGGGTCAAAGTCGGAACCCCCTTTGCCACCACCCATTGGTAGGGTAGTTAAACTATTTTTAAAGACTTGCTCAAAAGCTAAAAATTTTAATATCCCTAAAGTAACGGATGGATGAAAACGCAAACCACCTTTGTATGGACCTATTGAAGAATTCATTTGCACACGGAAACCTCTGTTCACTTGAACTTCGCCACGATCGTTTACCCAAGGTACACGAAACATAATTACACGTTCTGGTTCAACTAATCTTTCAAGTATTTTATTTGCTCTATACTCTGGATGCCTCTCTAACACTACCTCTAACGATGTAACTACCTCTTCAACTGCTTGATGAAATTCTGGTTCACTTGGGTTTTTTGCCTTAACATCTGCCACAAGATTTTTTACGTACTCTGACATATTAACTCCGTTATTAAATTAAATATTTTAGATAAAATTGTAATTACGTTTTTACAATTCTCTTTGCTTTTCCAACGTTAAACATATTGCCTTAAAGAAATTTAGTCAAGTAAAATATATTGCTTTCGTTTTATTATCGAAAAAAAACATTATTAATTGATATAGATTTGTGAACCGCAAAGTTCACTAAGTATGCACTTACAAAGCTAAACCTTTATTAAAAACCTCTAGATTAACTTAAGCAAATAATTGTAGCCACTTTTTAATTTTTCAAGAAATTAGAATGTTTGTTTTGCAAACACACCCTTCAGCTTTTTTATTTTTCACGTATTCATATCACCTCCTTCTTATCATTTTTACATATGCTTTGTGATTATGAAATCCAACCAAAACAGCTAAATCCTTTACCGCATATGAACCCTTAAACATCAAAAAGTCATCTTCCATTATTGTAAATTCAGTATATCTTTTGCCATTAAAATGAATTAATTTTTCACCTTCATGTGCATTATTTCCAAAATAATAGATATCATTTATGGAGGTTCCAGAAATAGACGTTAACCCATAACCACTTGGTAAGTCTTTTAATATTTTATATTCCGATGTTCTTAAATTAAGTTGCCAGATATCTTTGCTTGAACAACTAAGGGAGTTTTTATTAAAAGAGGATACCCCCGCTGCTCTTGGAGGAATACTATCATCTTCTCTTGAATAAATAATTGTTTGGCTTGTTGGTTTTAGTTCTACTATAATTGATGTAAAACTATTGTTATTACCAACAGCATACGCTATACCACTCTCACTGGAACCAGTTATTTCTGTAAAATACCACTGGGTATCAAAATCTACTTTTTTCCACTCTGTGCCATTATAGTGAACTATTGCTCCCCATTTGCCTACCCCCCAAATATTGCCTCCTGAACTCCCCCAAATATGGTCTATAGATTGTCCATTAGAAAAACCATTAAAGCCATGCTCAATAAATTTTCCTTCTATGTAATCAATAGCTCCAAAGTAAATATGATTAGAATCTAATGCCCAAATTCCGAGTATTCCGCTAGACTGTCCTTGGTATTGAACAACATACCACTCGTTACCATTCCAACGTAAAATATTGGCATTGCTTACTGTATCGCTTTGTATATATCCTACAGCCCAAGCATTATTTTCATTAAATATCCAAACATCATTTAACCAGCTTGAATGAAAACCATTCCCAAATTCGTAGGTCTCAAATGTGAAATTTTGCGAAGTTGTATCTACTCCCCTTTTTTCTGGCGGGTTGGTTGTGTCGCAAGAGGAAAGAAGCAAGAGAAAAGAAGCAAGAGGTAAGAGGGTAGAGGTTAAGAACAAAAGCAATATTGATTTATAAATTTTTAATTTCGAATTATTTAATTTCATTTAGACGCCTCATTAATAAAAATGGAATAATGGAATAATGGAATAATGGAATAATGGAAAGATAAAATATTTAGAATAAAGAGAAAAGAAATGTCCTCTTTTAAAAGAAATAAATTTATAGCGAATAGCGAATAGCGAATAGCGAATAGCGAATAGCGAATAGCGAATAGCGAATAGCGAATAGCGAATAGCG
>CAMZLW010000043.1 GCA_947311785.1 uncultured Ignavibacteriales bacterium
CGTATGTGGGAAATCTACAAGTACGGTTCTGTGAGGGGCATTGAAACTCCTCACTTTAATTATAAAAATTAAATTAAGGAGTCATATTATGTCTACTCGACAAAATATACTGTTTGCTTTAACACTTGTCTTGTCGTTTTGTTCCACGCTTGTTGCACAAGGTAGTTTGCTTCGCTCTGGACCTATGGTTGGATATTCAGAAATGCGTGAAGTTATGCTTTGGGTACAAACAAATAGTGAAGCGAAAGTAAAAATTAAATATTGGGATAAAGCTGATACTTCAAAAAAATATTTTACCAATGAAGTATCAACTCAAAAAGAATTGGCATATACTGCACACTTAATTGCAGACGTTTTAGAGCCTGGATTGAAATACGAATACAAACTTTATATAAATGAAGAAGTAGTTGAGCGGTCTTATCCGTTAGAATTTCAAACACAAGTTTTATGGCAGTATAGAACTGATCCACCTAATTTTTCGTTTGCCTTTGGAAGTGGTTCGTTTATTAACGAAAAAAAATATGATAGACCAAGACCATACGGTGGCGAATACGAAATTTATGAAACTATATATGAAGTTCATCCCGATTTTATGATTTGGGGTGGAGACAATGTTTATTTACGAGAAGCCGATTTTTATAGCTGGACTGGTATTCTGCACAGAAATTCTTTTCATCGTGAGCAAAAATATTTACAAGCTCTCTGGGGTTCAATTCACCACTATGCAATTTGGGATGACCACGATTTTGGACCAGATAACAGTAACAGAAGTTTTGTTCATAAAGAGAAAACACTTGAAGCCTTTAAATTGTTTTGGGCAAATCCAACGTATGGCGTTAATGGAAACCCTGGAACAACCACATATTTTGAATGGGGAGATGCAGCATTTTTTATGATGGACGATAGATATTACCGAACTCCAAACAGAAGAAAAACCATTGAACGAGAAATATTTGGCAAAGCACAAGTTCAGTGGCTGATTGATGCTTTGGTAAAAAGCAATGCTCCCTTCAAATTTATTGTTACAGGAAACGAATTTTTAACCGATAACGCATACGAAGAAAATCACATAAATTTTAATGACGAACGAGAAAGAATTTTATCTTTAATTAAAGATGAGGGAATTGAAGGAGTAATTTTCTTAACTGGCGATAGGCACTTTAGTGAACTATCCAAAATGGAAAGGGAAGGCACATACCCACTTTACGATTTTACAATTTCACCTTTTACATCGGGTGCTAACAGAAGAGAAATGGAAGGTAACAGCTATAGAGTTGAAGGTAGCTATATTGCTAAAAGAAACTTTGCAATATTTAGTTTTACTGGAAAACGAAAAGAAAGAGTTTTAAATTGCAAAATTTACGATAAAGATAAAACTGAACTTTGGAATTATACAATTAACGAAAACGAGTTGAAATAAAAATGCTAATTTTTTTTAACGCTTATCCTACTAAATGAAAAAGATTTTAATACTAATATTGCTCCATCTGTTTGTGAATTTTACTTTTGCTCAAGAGATAAATTTAATTGAGTTAAAAAAAATAAATTATTCTGGAAATGAATTCTTTTCGGATGCAGATTTAGGAGATGTTGTTGGCATTAAAGAATCCCCTGCAGCAGTGTGGCAAACCCTTGGAGCATTATTCGGAACAAATGACGAGGCAGTAATATTTGATTCGTTAGCATTAAATGACGAAATATTACGTCTAAAATCATTCTACTTTAACAACGGATTTTTTAATGCAAAAATTAGTTATAAGCATAAAGTAGATGAAATTAAAAAAGAAGCAGAGATTACGTTTTTTATAAACGAAGGGGAGGCGTGTAAATACAAGGAAGTTAAAGTAATAGGGTTAAATTCTCTTAAAGGTGATCTAAAATGGCAAGCTAAAAGTTTAACCAAAATTGATACAAATAAAATTTACTCGTACGAATACTTATCAAACCTCAATAATAGTATGGTAATACTATTAAAAGATAATGGGTATATGTTTGCTGATATTGATAGCACGCATATTTTTATTGATACTACTAAACACTATGTAAATTCAACACTCTTTTTTAATTTGGGCAAGAAATATAAAATATCCAAAATTGAAATTGAAAAAAGTGGTAACGGAGAAGATGAAGTTGATGAAAATTTAATTTCGGAAATTGTTGGAATAAAAGATAATGATACTTATAGCAGATACGATATTGAGCTTGGTAATAATAGATTATATAAAACAAAAATATTTAATGTTGCAAATATTAGTAGTCAAGTTAAAGATACAGTAGGTAATACAGTTCCACTAAAAATTACTACAGAAATTGGAAATATGTATCAAGCAACTCCAGAAGTGATTATGAATAATGAGGATGATAGATTTAATCTTGGTCTTGGTATAGGCTTCTCTAAAAAAAACTTTTTTGGTGATGCCCGTATTTTAACACTTAACACTTCAATTGCTGCACAAAATATTTTTGAATTTGTTCAAAATATGTCAGTTTCAAATACTGAGGTTATTGGTTATGCCGATTTAAGATTGATACTTGAACAGCCTTTTCTATTTGGTAAAAACATAGATACTCGTTACGAAGTATATTCAACAATACAAAAACGTAAAAACGAGTATAACACAATAGTACGTGGTTTTAAAGTAGGATTAAATTTTGAATTACCACCATATGTATATCTTTCATCATTTGGTGCTTCATGGAATGTAGAAAATCTTCAAGTTCTGTATCAAGAAGATTATTTAAAGGGAATATTTCTTAGGGTTATTAATCAGGAAACAGAGCTAGATTCAATTCAAGTAGATTCAGCTGCTACACTATTAACAAGTAGAATTGCTAAAACTACCAAAAGCGATAACACACTTTTATCTTTTAACTTTAGTGCTAATAAAACAGACGATTTTATTTTTCCTACTAGAGGATATAAAACCAGTTTAATTTTAGCAAATGCAAATTTCACACAATATGTAATGAGTAAAATTTTCAACTATAATTTAAATAGTCCGCTTTATTATAAAGTTCAAATAGATTTTAGCATTTTCCCATCAATTTATCATTCAAAATTAGACGCATTTGGTATAAAACTAAGGGCTGGAAATATTTTTGTTTACGAAGGACTTGGAACGTCGGTGCCATACAACCAACGCTTTACTAGTGGAGGTAGCAACTCTGTTCGTGGATGGCAATCGAGGGAATTAGTACCACCATTTTCTTTTGGTCAATTAGATTTTAATTCGCTCTCTCCAACGGATCTTGAAGCAATATTTTTAGATCAAGCCACGCCTGGAGGTTTGTTCCAGTTTGAAGGAACAATAGAAACAAGAAATAGATTACTCGGAAATGTGGGAACTGCCTTGTTTATTGATTATGGTAATACTTGGAATAATTCTAAAGAATTTAGATTTGATGAAGTTGCAGTTTCTGCTGGAATTGGATTTAGATACTACACAGATTTTATTCCGTTTAGAATTGATTTTGCTGTAAAATTATATGATCCCACTCCAGGTAAGTCATCAATTGGAAAGCGTTCGTTTTGGAATGATTTACTTCAAATACATTTTGCTATTGGTGAAGCTTTCTAAAGTAGATGTGAGATTATCAGATTTGAGACACAAGATAAAGATGTAAAGACGTTCTGCGAAACATTTTTGCAAGACAAAGTGTATGGAGTTCCCACAAGTTCTGTCGAAAAAAAGTTGCCATGCAGAAAAAAAGCATCCTCCAAAGGAGTCTTACAGACAAATGAAAACTTGTTTATTTAATTTTGTTTTTTGACAAAAAGGAAATTAAATATAAAACAAGTATATCATTCAAATGCTGTTACTAATTTATACATTAGTGTCAAATTTCACAAGGTTGCTCACTAAACCTTATATACTTTAGTTGTTTTAACTAAAGTAGTTTAGTTTTAAAACCCAAAGGCTTTTGCTTAAAAAGTTCTGGTTTAAGTTCATACATGTCAAGCTTCACAATATAAAAAATGCCCCAATTATGTATTTA
>CAMZLW010000044.1 GCA_947311785.1 uncultured Ignavibacteriales bacterium
ATAGAACTTTTAAGAATTTTAGAAGTGCCATACTATTTTTCCATGGGAACTTAGACCTTTACCCACAACAATAAGGGTAGAACCATATCTCGCATTCCCTTTAGAGACAACGGCAAATGACACTTCGTTTAATCAAATTATTTCAAATGTTGTAATGTTTTTTATTAATAATCCAACATCTGTAAAAAATAACACAGAAATTATTAGTGAGTTTAAATTAGAACAAAATTATCCAAATCCATTTAACCCTACAACCACAATAAAATATTCAATTCCCACTGGTGTTGCACTGAATGGGACTGTTGCAAATGTTCAATTAATAATTTATGATATACTTGGTAGAGATGTCGCAACGCTTGTAAACAAAGAACAGTTACCTGGTAATTATGAAGTAAAATTTGATGCTTCTAATCTAACTTCGGGACTTTATTTTTACAAAATTTTTACTGGTGATTTTGTTGATGTTAAAAAGTTAATTTTACTTAAGTAGCAATAAGGGTTAATAGATTAATGGCTTGCTTCATTTAAAGCTAATTGCTGGCTATAAATTATTGTAATTGGACATAGGCTTAAGTTGCTGATATATCCTTAGTCTAGAACGTTAATGTACCCAGTACTTATTAAAACTTCTGCCTGATTGTAAATTACAATTTTGTATTCACCTGCTTTTAGAAATCGATATTTAAAATATGTATCTGCCCAATCTGGCGAAACTTTATATTTTTTAGATTCAATATATTCGTCGTACTCAAATGAGCGATGTTCTTTTCGCCAAAAATCAACTAGAATTACTCCAGTTTTGAGTGGGGAAAAATTTGTTAGCTTAATGAAAATTTGACCATTATTTTCGCTAAGAGATGCTCGCTTCTTTATCCCTATTGGGGTTCCACCAACTAAAACTTTTTCACAAAATATTAATTTTACGTTATCGTAATAGTTGGATCGTTTAACCGTTCTGTCTTTTTTCTTCGATTTTTCAGTAACAGTAATAACTACGGAAGCTAATTTCTCTTGAGAAATATTGATATAGTATAATTTATATTTGCCAACTTCAGTAAAATTATAATCATATTTCACTCGCCTAGCACCTTGTTGAATATTAACTGATTTGCTATCAAATGCTGAATACTCACCATCAATAAATTTGTCAATAAATAAGTACACAATATTTCCTTTAATAGGTTGCTCTTCCGTATCTAAAATGACGTGAAGTGTTTTCCCCCACGCTTCAATTTCCCAATGATTTTTTGCATTTATTGGTTCATTATCCTCAGTAACAGTATCAGAAACATAAACTGTTTGAGCATAGTTTGCCGAGGCAAGCAAAACTAGAAGAAAAAATATTTTAGTTAAATGTTTCATAAAAACCTACTTTAGTTAAATGTTATTTTTTCCAAAATGATGGTGAAAAAATAATTAAAATAGTGAAAAGTTCTAATCTACCAAGCAACATTAGAAAAGATAAAATCCATTTGCCAACATCTGGAATGTGAGCAAAATTATCGGTTGGTCCAACACCTTCAATTGCAGGTCCTACATTGCCAAGGCATGTAGCAACACTACCCATAGCTGTTAAAAAGTCGAGTCCAACAAGAGTCATTAAAATTGTAGCAGTAACAAATATTGCAAGGTAAAAAAGAAGGAAAGCCATTACATTGAAAATAATATCTTTACTAACACTAGCATTGTTGTAACGCACTGGTATAACTGCACGTGGATGAACAAGACGCCGTAGTTCTAATGCACTATTTTTGATTAATAATAAGTGTCTTACTGCTTTTACCCCACCGCCAGTTGAGCCAGCAGAGCCACCAATAAATAGCATCAAAAAGAAAAGTGTGTGATAAAAGACACCCCAAAGTTCGTAATCGGCAGTAACAAATCCGGTGGTTGTAATCATAGATACTACTTGAAATAGAGAATCTCTAAATGATGTTTCAAATCCAAAATTATGCTCGGTGTATATGCCAAATGTAATTACAAGAGTAAAAGCAATAATTAAAAATGTGTAAAATCTGAACTCTTCATTTTCGCTAACTTGCTTAAATTTTCTGTGTAGTAAAAAATAATGGAGTGAAAAATTCATCCCAGCCAAAAACATAAAAACAATAATAACGTAGTGAATAAAGGGTGATGTGAAATATGCAATGCTATCTTGCTTGGTAGAAAACCCACCAGTAGCCATTGTTGTAAAGGAATGGTTAATTGCATCAAAGAAATTCATTCCGCCAATTAAGAGCAATAGGACTTCGGCAAAAGTTAAAATTAAATAGATAGCCCAAAGTCTTTTGGCTGTTTCTCTAACACGCGGATGAATTTTATCTTTAGTAGGTCCGGGAACTTCAGCAACAAAAAGCTGCATTCCACCAATTCCAAGAATAGGAAGTATTGCAAGGGAAAGCACTATAAAGCCCATTCCACCAAGCCATTGTGTAAGCGAACGCCAAAAGAGAAGTCCGTGTGGCATAGCTTCAATGTTATTTAATATTGAAGAACCTGTGGTTGTAAAGCCACTCATTGTTTCAAAAAAGGCATCGGTAAAAGATGGGATAGAACCATGAAATACGAAAGGCAATGCACCAAACACCGACATTACAATCCATCCTAACGAAACAACAATGTAGCCTTCACGTTTGGTAATTCCTTTGTTTTTATTTTTACTTTTTGTAAAGTAGTAAAGAATTAATCCTGAAATAGAAATCCCGCTACCAGTAAGGAGAAGGACTGGAACATCGTTATCGCCGTAGTAAATTGAAAACGGAACACCAAGCATCATTGCAATTCCATCAATGATAAGGAGGAATCCGATAAAATTTAATATTACTTTATAGTTAATCATTTAATTAAAAAAGTTATTCACTTTGGTAACGCCACTTGAAAGGGCAAAGACAACTACTTTGTCGTCAGTTTCAAATTGCGTTGTTCCAATAGTTATGTAGCCTTTTTTGTTGCGTATGTATCCGCCAACTACAGTGTTTTTGGGGAAATTCAAATCTTTAACCATTTTTTTTGTAACTGGTGTACCTTCCTTCACAACATATTCTAAAACTTCTGCATCCATTCCTGAGAGGGAAAGTGAAGAAATAATATTTGATTTTTTTATGAATCGTGAAATTACATTTGCAGCAATTAACTTTTTGTTGATTAGAGAATCGAGACCAATTGTTTTTGTTAGTGGAACATAATCGCTATTATCAACTTGTGCAATTGTTTTTGTAACTCCAAGATGCTTTGCCATTAGTGATGTTATAATATTTGTTTCTGCATCTTCGGTAACTGAAATGAAGGCGTCCATATCTATAATTGATTCTTGTGCAAGTAAATCTAAATCGCGTCCATCCCCTTCAATAACAAGGGTTTTGCGTAGATAGTCTGCAAGGTCAATTGCTTTATCGCTGTTAGATTCTATTAACTTAACATTAAAATTGTCTTCAAGTAGCTTAGCTGTTTTCCTTCCAATTTTGCCGCCTCCAAGTATCATTAAGTTGTTAATCGTTTTTTCATTCATTCCAACAATTTTCATTACATCTTCAATTCCGTTTTGAGTTGTAATTATATATACTTGGTCGTTTAGTTTAAATCTATTTTCACCACTTGGAATTATTGTTTCGGAATTACGGAGTATTGTTGCAACACGGAAAGTTGAAATATCGTGTTGTTCAGAAATTTCTCGCATTGTCATATTTAGAACAGGAACATTTTCGTCAATTTTTATTCCAACAATAGAGAGTTTTCCACCCTCAATATCAACAATGTCGGTAGCTGCTGTGTGTTCAATAAGTTTTACAATCTCTTTAGCAGCAAGTTCTTCTGGATATATTAGATAGTCTATGCCTAACGATTTAATCATGTCAAGATTTTCATCAGATACATATTCTGCACTGCTTACGCGGGCTATAGTCTTTTTTGCCCCAAGTTTTTTTGCTAATATAGAAGTAGAAATATTTACACACTCAGTTGATGTAACTGCAACAACTAAATCTGTTTCACTAATCCGAGCTTCCTTTAGCAACTTTATAGATGTGGATGAACCACGTATAGACATTACGTCGGAAGTGGAGCTTGATTTCTCAATTTGATGTTCATCTAAATCGATAATTGTAATATCGTGGTCTTTGCTAGAAAGTTGTTTGGCAAGATGAAATCCAACTTCTCCTGCTCCAGCAATAATAATTCGCATACTTACACATCCTAAATTCTTTGAAATTTAAAACTACACTTGTTTGATAAATAATGCCAATATTAAATATCTTTATATAGCAAAATGAATTTTACATATTATTAATAGGTAATGAAAATTGAAAAAAATATTATTTCTTCTAATTGTAATGCTTTTTTATTCTGGGTGTAGTAACAAAACAGAAATAGTCTTATCCAATCTATTAAAGATTGAATTAGCAGGTGATTTAGCCGAAAGAAATTTTGAGGCATCGGGAATGGCATGGTATAAAGAAAATTTAATAATACTTCCTCAATTTCCGCACAAGTGGGATGATAAGTTTGATGGAGCAATTTATTTAATTCCAAAAGTACGAATTGAAAAATTTATTAATGGGGAGGATGTAAATCCTATTTTAGGAGAGAAGATTCAATTTGTAGCTATGGGCTTGGATGAAATAGGTAAGCGTAAAGGCTCTGGATACGAAGCAATTACTTTTGTTGATGATACTGTTTTTGTTTCAATTGAATCATTAAGTGATGATGAACCAGCAAGTTATGTTGTTAGAGGAGTAATTGATTTAGAGAAAAAGAGAATTGTGTTAGACTCAAATTCAAAATTTAAAGTGAAATCGCAAACTAATATTCATAATATGGGTGAAGAAACAATTCTGGAATTCAAGAAAAATATTTACACAATTCACGAGGCAAATGGTGTTAATGTAAACAAGTTACCGTATGCAACAAAGATTGATTTCAACTTATGTAGTGCAGATAAATTTCCTTTCCCAAATATCGAATACAGAATTACCGATGCTACGCATGTTGATTCAAATGGAATATTTTATGCAATTAATTATTTTTACCCAGGAGAATTTAAAAAGCTTAAACCAAATCTAAATGAAATGGAGAGGGAGAAAGCAATTGAGCAAATTTTAGAATTCCAAATTATGAATAATAAAATTGAGAGAACTTTCCGAAAAGCGATAGATATTTCAAACCCCAAAAGTAAAAATGGAAGAAATTGGGAGGGCATTGTTAAATTTAATAATGGATTTTTACTTATAACAGATATGTTTCCAGAAACTATATTAGGTTATTATAAAGAAAAATAAATTGAAGTAAGTAAAATTAAATTAGTTAATAATTAACCTAATTATATTTGTGATTATTCTAGTAAATAAATAGTTCCAATTTTCATCTTTTTATTTCTTGCTAAATAATCTTATTTTTTATGTCAGATATTTATTAATAGCTTACAGAATAATTGCAAAATAAAACACTATTCATATTACTTATTAGCCTTTTGTTATTGGGTAAAGTTATTGCCCAAGATAATTCCAATAAAAAAACTATCACAGAAAAACATCCAATTAATTTAGATAACTCGTACAGACTAAAGGAATCGAATATTATATTAAATAGTGAACAGATAATTCTGCAAGGATTTCCACTTAACAAAAATGATTACTCAATTAATTACAGAACCAAAACAATCAATCTTTCGGATAGTTTGCAATATTCACTTTTCGACACACTCCATATTACCTACGCCAGTATTGATGTTCCAATAAAAAAAGAATATAGCCACAGAAAATTAGAGGTGAGATACGACGACAAACTGCAAGATAGCATTCGTGTAATAAGAAATGAACTTGCTTTCTCTTCTAAGTCACTGTTTGGCGAGGGGATAAAACGAAGCGGTTCAATTAGTCGTGGCTTTTCCATTGGAACAAACCAAGATATGAAACTTAACAGCGGAATGCGTTTGCAGTTTTCGGGTAAGCTAAGCAGCGATTTAGAAATTGTTGCTGCATTAACAGACCAAAATATTCCAATTCAACCCGAAGGAACGACAGAACGATTAGAGGAACTTGACCAAGTGTTTATAAAGGTAAAGCATACAAATGCCACCGCAACATTTGGCGATTTTGAAATGAAAAATTCAGTTGGTGAGTTCGGAAAAATAAATCGTAAAATGCAGGGCTTAGAAGGTGAAGTTTTTCTTGGCAATACAAAAGCAAAAGGAGTTATTGCTGGCAGTAAGGGGAAATTTAATACAAACCAATTTCTTGGAAGTGACGGAAACCAAGGTCCATATAGACTATCGGGAATTAATAACGAAAAATTAATAATTGTAATTGCTGGAACCGAGCGTGTTTATATTGATGGGGAAGAGTTAAAACGTGGAGAGAATAACGATTACACAATTGACTATTCACTTGCCGAAGTTACATTTACAATAAATAAACTTATCACATCGGCAAGCAGAATTGTTGTCGATTTTGAATATACCGATAGGCAGTTTGAACGAAATCTTTTAGGTGGAACAGCTTCAACCTCCTTTTTTAATAATAGGTTAAAGCTATATGTAAACGCTTTTAGCGAAAGCGATGATAAGAATAGCCCAATAGATATAACGCTTAGCGAAAGTGATAAAAAAATACTTGAGCAAGCTGGTAACGACAGAAATAAAGCTGTTAAAAGTGGAGTAACTTTTGCCCAACCTGATTCTGCTGGAAAAAGAGTAGGAACGTATATATTAATCGATACTGTAATTGTAGGAAGTAATTATGCGTATCTAAAATATTCTCCAGGCGATGATAGTGCAAAATATAATGCTACATTTAATTATGTTGGAAAAGGCATTGGCGATTATAACCGCATCAGCATTGGCAATTATCGTTTTGTAGGAAAAGGGGATGGCGAGTATATGCCAATAGTATTTATTCCAATGCCACAGAAAAAACAAGTTGGTAATTTGGTTCTTGAGGTAAAACCTTTTGATAACTTAATAATTAATGCCGAATTTGCTGGAAGTGTTTTTGACCAAAACACTTTTTCCGAAATTGATAATAACCAAAATTTTGGAAGAGCACATAACATTAAAATTGAACTTCAAAAATCTAAAGTTGATTTTGCTGGTGTATCACTGGGCGAAATGGGTTTGTCCTATAGAGAACGTTTTGTTCAAGACAAGTTTTCATCTTTAGATAGATTCAACTCTGTTGAATATGGAAGAGATTATAATATTACAGACAACAAAAAATTGGATGAAACTTTGCGTGAAGCAAAACTAATATTTCAACCAATTGAAGAGTTACAAACTAATTTTAATTATGGATATCTAAAACGTGGCAATGCTTTTAATTCTAATCGATTTTTTGGAGATTTGAATTTTCAAAATGCTAGTAAATATAGGCTACACTACAACTACGATTATGTAAATACAAAAAATGGTTTTACTAGAAGCGATTGGTTTAAGCAGAATGCGTCTGCATCATATAGCTATGGAAGCGTTACTCCAGGATTTGATTTTTTATTTGATGACAGAAAAGAGTGGGCTACAACAGGAGATTCTCTAAGTCAGCAAAGCAGAAAATTTTCTGAAGTAGGGGCATTTGTAAATATTGCAAAGTTTAGTGGCATTAGTTTTACAGCAAAATATTCGCTTCGGGATGAGTCATCTCCGATTGATGGGATTTTGAAAAAAGAATCAATTTCAAATCAACAAAGTATTAACCTAAATTATCGAGGAATAAAAGAACTAAATTTGTCGTTTGATGTTACACTACGTAATAAAAATTACACAGATGAATTTAAAGAAAAAGGATTGTTGGATAATAAGTCGGTTCTAATTCGGTCGCAAAATAGATTTAATTTTTGGAGAAATTTTATAAATGGGGATTTATTCTACGAGGCTTCAACCCAAAGTACAGCAAGGTTAGAGCGAGTTTTCGTGCGTGTTCAATACGGAGAAGGTAACTACAAATATCTCGGTGATTTGAACAACAACGGAATTGCAGATGAAGATGAGTTTGTGCAAGATATTTACGATGGTGATTACATTGTGTTAAATATCCCAACATCAGAGTTATTCCCTGTCGTAAATTTAAGAACAAGCACACGATGGAAAGTTAATTTTTCAAAAATTCTTAAATCAAACAGTTCTATTTGGGCAAAAATAATAAAACCGATATCTACCGAATCAGTTATCAGAATTGATGAATATTCTGAGGAAGAAGATATCGCTTCGGTTCTACTACTGAAGCCAAGTATTTTGATGAACGATTCTACAACATTGCGTGGTGCAAATTCTTTTCAACAAGATGTTTTTCTATTTAAGAATAAACCAGATTTATCGTTTCGCTTTAGGTATATCGAAAATAAAAAATTAACTCAATACAATACTGGCAACGAAAATGGACATTTTATTGAACGCTCATTGCGTATCCGTTTCAGAATGGTTAAAGAGATTAGAAACCAAACTGATTTTATAAATCAAACAGATGATGTTTCAACCACAGCAAACAGTGCTAGAGCGAGAATGCTTTCAATCAACGAACTTACGTCTGATTTCTCATATCGCCCAATACAAAATATTGAGGTAGGTTTTAAAATTGGTGCAGGAACTGGCTCCGACGAACTTCCATCCAAGCCAACAAAAATTGAAAGCAACTCACAATTAATTAGATTCACATATTCCTTTACAAACAAAGGGCGTTTGCGGATTGAGGCGGAGCGAAACGAGGTTACAGATAATGGAACTGGTAATTTAATTTCTTACGAATTGTTACGTGGAAAAGTTGTAGGAATAAACTATTTTTGGAGAGTCAATTTTGATTATCGTCTTGCAAACAATTTGCAAATCACATTAAATTATCTTGGAAGAAAACAAGGTAAAAGCAAAATTATTCACAATATGCGAACTGAAGCGAGAGCGTATTTTTAGATGCTTAGGTTTGAGATTCAAGGAACAAAACGAAAGATTTGAGATTCAAAAAAATGGTGAAGAGTATCATTCCCTAATGCTCTCATTGGAAAGTTCATAAAGTAGCAAGATTTCCGCAAAAACTTGTGGGGATGATAACACAGTTGAAAACTATGAAAATAAAATCTACATTAATTGAAGCACATATTTTTAGAAGAGTAAATAGTGAAATTGAATTTCTCCTTATGAAACGTGCTTCAAATGAGATATACCCAAATATATGGCAGATGGTTACTGGCACAAATGAGGATGGAGAAAAGGCTTACGAAACAGCTATCCGAGAAATTGGAGAAGAAACGTCGCTTGTTACTAAAGCGGTTTGGATTGTTCCAACTGTAAACTCGTTTTATTCTGAGAGTGATAACTCAATAAATATGGTGCCAGTATTTGTTGCAGAAGTTAGTGCGGATGCGGATGTAATATTGTCTGAAGAGCACTCAGAATATTTATGGTGCAGCAAAGAGAAAGCAAAAGAACTCTTTGCTTGGGCAGGGCAACGAAAATCTGTTGAAATAATTGAAGAATATTTTACGAGTAAAAAAAGTTTATTAAAATTAATTAAAATAAAGGAAGGTAAATTATGAGTTTATTAGTAGTTGGTTCAGTAGCATTCGATTCTGTAGAAACCCCAGTTGATAAAATTGAAAAAGCCCTTGGTGGCTCTGCAACATATTGTTCTGTTGCATCAAGTTATTTTTCAGATGATGTAAAAATGGTTGGTGTTGTTGGCGAAGATTTTGGAGACCAAAATATCCAAATGTTGAAAAATCATAAAATTGATATTTCAGGATTGGATATTGTTGAAGGTGAAAAAACTTTTAGTTACGGTTGTATTTATCGCGATGATATGAATGTGAGAGATACTCTCTTTACAGATCTAAATGTATTTGAAAAGTTTGATCCAATAATTCCAGAATCAATGAGAGAAATTCCCTACGTATTACTCGGCAATATTATGCCATCGCTTCAGCTAAAGGTTTTAGACCAAATGACAAATGTAAAATTTTCTGTTTGTGATACAATGAATCTGTGGATTGACATTACACGTAATGATTTGCTTGGAGTTATTAAAAGGGTAAACCTTCTTGTTATAAATGATTCGGAAGCAAAAATGTTGGCAGATGAAGGGAACCTTATTAAGGCAGCAAAAAAAGTAATGGCAATGGGACCAGAATATTTAATAATTAAAAAAGGGGAACACGGTGCTTTGCTATTTGGGGAAGGTAAAATGTTTTCTGCTCCAGCTTATCCACTTGAAACTGTTTTTGACCCTACTGGTGCTGGGGATTCATTCGCTGGTGGCTTTTTCGGGCATCTTATTAATGCAGAGAAAATTAGTTTTGAAACTATGAAGAAAGCAATAATTTATGGAAGCACTCTAGCATCTTTTTGTGTAGAAAAGTTTAGCACAAAAGGCATAGAGAATCTATCAAAAGAAACTATCGAAAAACGATTTAATGAATTTATTGAATTAAGTAGAGTTGATTGAAATGAGAGATTTCTTTTCCTTAAAGTTTGAGGATGATTTTTTTGTTTACATAGACCAAACCAAGTTGCCTCTTGAAGAGGAATATATAACCACAGATAATTACGAACGTATTGCTGTTGCTATTGAACGTCTTGAAGTTCGAGGTGCACCTGCAATTGGTATAACTGCTGCTTACGGAATTACTCTTGCAATGAAAAATATTTCGGATAACTATGAATACCAATTTAACCTAGCCTACAAAAGGTTAAAACGTACACGTCCAACAGCCGTAAATTTATTTTGGGCACTTGATGAAATGAAAAAAGTTTTTAATAGTGTTGATAATTATGATGACATATTCAATAAGTTAAAAGCTCGTGCTATTGAAATCCATAATGAAGATATTAAAAGTTGTGATGCAATGGGAGAAAATGGAGTTGGATTATTTGAAAATAATTCTGTTATTTTAACTCACTGTAATACTGGACAACTTGCAACTGGTGGTGCTGGCACAGCGTTTAGTGTAATCAAAAAAGCATTTGAAACTGGTAAAATTAAGTTTGTTTATGCCGATGAAACTCGTCCACTTCTACAAGGTTCACGTTTAACAGCGTTTGAATTGTCTAAATCTAATATCCCTTTTGAGATATTGCCAGATTCCGCTGCCGCATTTTTAATGAAGCAACGCAAGATAGATGCCGTTATTACTGGAGCAGATAGAATTGCAAAGAACGGAGACACCGCAAATAAAATAGGTACCTATAACTTAGCAATACTTTGTAAGTATTATAAAATTCCATTTTACATTGCAGCCCCAATATCCACAATAGATTTTTCAATTGAGAATGGCGAACAAATAGAAATTGAAATGCGTGGAAGCGACGAGATGAGTCATATACGTGGCGTGCAAATTACCAAAGAAGAATACACAACATACACACCAGCATTTGATGTTACACCGAACGAATTAATTACTGCTATTATTACAGATAAGCAAGTTCACAAACCACCCTATAATTTCTAATGTCAACAATTGTAAAATCAAAAGCCTTCGTATTAAACAAATTAGATTTTGGTGATACAAGTAAAATTGTGAATTTTTATTCCAATGAATTTGGGCGTGTTGCGGGAATAATAAAAGGGGCTCGTTCATCTAAATCTAAAATAGGAAAAATTGTTGACGTATTAAATTTAGTAGAAATAATTTTTTACAAAAAGGATGGGCGTGATATTCAAGTTGTTACACAAGCCGATTTAATTTCCAACTATACGAATATTAAAACCGATTTAGATAAACTGAAATATGCGTCATCCATCATTGAGCTTGTTTTAAAACTAACTTTGGAAGATGATCCGCACAAAAGATTATTTAGTGGAATGGAAAAAATATTGCAACGCCTTGATAGTGAGCAAACAGAGCCAATGCTACTATTTATCATGTTTTATAAGTTTTTGCTTGAAGAAATTGGGTATGGAATTGAAGCGGGAAATTGCTCTAAGTGTAATTCAAAGCTAAGTCTATCCAAGGAAGTGCTATACAATTTTGAACTAGGGTTTATGTGTAAATCGTGTGGAGCCGACCATCTTATTAATTATAAATTTTCTTCGGAACTTTTTTATAAGATAATTTGTCTAAGCCAAAGAAATAAAAATTGCTCGTATAATAAAAACGAATTAGAGAATATTATTTCTTTTTTTGAAAAGTTCTTAATTTATCATGTTGATGAATATAATGGATTGAAATCTTTACAAATGTTTTAAATAATAAATTATAAAGGTGTAAGATGAAAAAAAATAGAATGGGAGTTATAGCTTTACTCTTTATTGGAGCGGTGTTTGGAGCAGTTTTAGTTTCAAGTTTAGATTTTGTAAAACCCTCTTTTGCACAAGTTGAAATTGGGAGCAAGACACCACCAAATATTCCAGAAAACCAGCAACTAACAAATTTTAATAATTCATTTATTGAAACTGCAGAAAAACTTACCCCCTCAATAGTTCAAATAACTGTTGTGTCTAAATCAAAAAATAATCCACACGAAGGGTTTGAATTTTTCTTCCCTCATAACGATATGCCCCGTGAACACAAGGGTGGAGGAAGTGGTGTCATAATATCTGAAGATGGATATATACTTACAAATAATCATGTTGTAGAAGATGCTACCGAAGTAGTAGTTAATTTGATGGACAAAAGGGAGTATGAAGCCGAAGTTATTGGCACAGACCCTTTAACCGATTTGGCTGTTATCAAAATTGAAGCTAAAGACCTTCCTGCAGCATACCTTGGTGATTCTGACAAGCTTAAAGTTGGTCAGTGGGTAATGGCAATTGGTAACCCAATGGCTCTTACATCTACTGTTACAGCGGGTATTGTAAGTGCGCTTGGTAGAAGTGTTAATATTATTAAAGATAGTTATGGTGTTGAAAGTTTTATTCAAACCGATGCTGCTATTAACCCAGGCAATAGTGGCGGAGCTTTGGTTGATATTAAAGGAGCTGTTGTGGGAATTAATTCTGCAATTGCTACAAATGGAATGACGGGCACATACATTGGCTACGGCTTTGCAATTCCTATAAATATTGCAAAAATTGTTGCTGAAGATTTAATATCTTCTGGTAAAGTTAAACGCGGATATATTGGTGTTCGCATTGAAGAAGTTGATGCCGATCTTGCAAAGGCAGTAGGGCTTGATAAACCACACGGAATACTTATTCAGCAAGTAATTGAAGATGGTGCTGCGGCAGATGAAGATATTCAAGCAGGTGATATTATTATTGATGTGGATGGGAAAAAATTAGATAAGCCAAATCAGTTGCAAAGTTATGTTGCCTCTAAACGTGCAGGAGATAGAATTGAATTGAAAATATTTCGGGATGGCGATTATATTTCACGAGAAATAGAGTTAAAATCTCCTGATGGCGAAGAAGTGAAATCTGAGAAGAAAAGTAAAAATAGAAAAACCAAAAAAGGAAGCATAGAAGAAATAACATTTGATAGTATTGGCTTAACAGTCCGTGATATGAAAAATAGAGAGTTGGATAAATATAATCTTGAGAATGGTGTTCTAATTTCAAAAGTTAAAAGATTTAGCAAAGCAGAAAATCAAAGATTATTTTCAGGGTTAGTGATAACTGAGGTTGACAGAAAAAAAATTGAAACGGTTTCTGATATTGAGGATATTCTAGAAGATAAAAATGGGGAAGCTATACTCATTAAAGTTGTTGATGGAAATGGTGCATCACGCTATGTTGGAATTGAAATACCTGAATAAATATTCAATCGAAATAATTACTTCGAAAAGCGTCCTTATTTCTATGGACGCTTTTTTTTATATTTGTCCTTTCAATAAAATAAATAAAGATAAATTATGTTACGATTTCTTACATCAGGCGAATCACACGGAAAAGGTTTAACAGCAATTGTTGAAGGATTTCCATCAAACTTAAAAATAGAAGAAGAATATATTAATAAACATCTTGCTCGTCGCCAAATGGGCTATGGGCGTGGTGGACGTATGAAAATTGAGACTGACAAAGCCGAAATATTATCTGGCGTTCGGTTTCAAAAAACTATGGGAGCACCAGTTACACTTTTTGTTAAAAATAGCGATTGGGAAAACTGGACAGATGAAATGGCTTCTGGAAAACCAAAAGGAAAATTTGAAAAAATTTCAATTCCTCGTCCAGGACACGCTGATTTGGTGGGCGTTTCAAAATATGATTTAAATGACATACGTAATTCTATTGAGCGTTCTAGTGCACGCGAAACTGCTGCACGTGTTGCCGTTGGTTCTATGGCTCGTAGATTTTTAGAGGAGTTTGGAATTACTGTTGGTAGTTACGTTGAAAATATTGGTGGCGTTTATTCCAAAGAAAAATATTCCGATAAATTATTTAACGAGGTTTCACCAAAATTTAATGCTTGGAATTTATCGGAGAAATCGGATAAAAGTTCTGTTCGTGTTTTAGACCAAAACCACGAAGATAGAATTGTTAGAAAAATTAAAGCCGCAAAAAAAAATGGAGATACACTTGGCGGAACATTCTATGTCGTTGCAAGTGGCGTTCCTGCTGGGCTTGGTAGCTTTATTCAATACGATACAAAACTTAGCTCCGCCATTGCTCACGATATGATGTCAATAAATGCTGTAAAGGGTGTAGAGATTGGAACAGGATTTGAGACTGCAAATAACCCAGGCTCTATTTCACACGATGAAATAATTATTAACAATGGTGTTATTTCTCGCAAGAGTAATCGTGCTGGTGGCATTGAGGGCGGTATGTCAACTGGGCTTCCGGTTATTGTAAGGGTTGCAATGAAACCAATAGCAACGCTGATGTCGCCAATTGGTGCAATTGATTTATCCACAATGAAAAATGTTACATCGCGCCGTGAACGTAGCGATTTTACTGCGGTTCCTGCATGTGCGGTTATTGGAGAATCGATGTTAGCGTGGACTATTGCAAAGGCAATGTTAGATAAATTTGGTGGAGATTCTATGAGCGAAATTAAAGATAATTATAAAAGCTATACTTCTAAGTTGCAAAAACGGTTGACTAAGAATTTTAGAAAATAGAAAAGTGAAAAATTAAATTAATCCCACGTTTTAACAAAATGGTGTTTACTTAAGCTCTTGCCAGAAGGGGTTACTTCTGTACAAATAACGCAATCAGGAATGACAGCATACTTAACTGAGATAATAAATATCCTTCTATTACCGTCTGTTTAATACTGTAATTTATACTATTGCCGTACGACACAGAAAAAGAATAGTAATTATTTGAGATTATTATCAAAAATAAGTAGTTTTGTGTAAAAATTACTAATCTTTACTAAAAATGACGATCGCAAACTATATAAAACAGTTATTATCGTATGAAGAATATTCATTTTCGTTAGATGAATTAATTAGGAATCTCGATAAAACCGAGACAGCGATAAAGAGTGAATTGTCAAGATTAATTGCTAAAAATGAGATAGTAAACCTTAGAAAAAGTTTTTATTTAATTATTACTCCAAGATATTCATTACTACAAAAATTACCAATTCAGCTTTATTGTGAGAAACTTTTCAAATATTTGAACAGGCACTACTATCTAGCCCTTTTTTCTGCTGCAAAATTTCATGGTGCAAGCCATCAACAAGTTCAAAGAGATTATGTAATAACCGAAAAACCAAAGTATAATAATATTTCCAAAAACAGGGTTGATATTCGTTTTTTTACAACAAGCAACTGGACATACAAGAATATCCAAATAAAGAAATCTGATGCAGGCATATACAAGGTTTCAAGCCCTGCTTTAACAATTGTTGATTTAGTTCATCATCAAACAAAGCTGGGTGGGATTAATAGGATACTTGCAGTAATTGAAGAATTAGCAGAAGAATTAAGCGAATTGGATTTAGCTGAACTTCTAGAGTGGTATCCAAACAAAAGTACATTGCAAAGATTTGGCTTTTTGTTGGAAGAGCTTGGAATCAATAAAAATTGTCAAGAATTATTATTTCTTAATTTAAAAACAACAAATTTCTTTCCTGTTTTACTTAGTCCAAATTCTAATGAAAAGCCGGGTAGCGTAAGTAATAGATGGAAAGTGGCTGTAAATGTAAAATTAGAAAGTGATTTATGATTCCAAAACCGTATATAGCAAAATGGCAACGGCAGGCACCCTGGAACGAGTTTGCACAAGTTGAACAGGATTTAATTATTTCCAGAGCTTTGGTAGAAATTTTCTCGGATGAATTTCTGAGAGAAAATCTTGCTTTTAGAGGTGGAACAGCTTTGCACAAATTATATTTAAATCCTGCTGCAAGATATTCAGAGGATATTGATTTAGTTCAAATAAAATCTGGACCTATTAAACCAATAATGAAACGAATTGGGGAAGTTGTTACATTTTTTGAAGAACCAAGAAAAACAGAAGTTCGTGGACATGGAGCAAAAATTTTATATCGATTCACATCAGAATACGAAGAAATAAGAATGCGACTTAAACTGGAAATAAATTGCAAAGAACATTTTAATCTATTGGATTGGGTTGATTTCCCTTTTTCGGTTGAAAGCGACTGGTTTACTGGTAATGCAAAAATTAGGACATATAATATTAATGAATTATTGGGTACGAAATTAAGAGCACTTTATCAGCGTAGCAAGGGCAGGGATTTATTTGATTTATACTATTCTCATCTGAACATCGAATTAGACTTTGAAAAAATTATTACATGTTTTAAAAAATACATAACTTTTGCAACAGGAAATAGACCTCCAAGTAAGAAAGAGTTTTTATTAAATATTGAAGGGAAAGAAAAAGACATTAATTTTTCGGGTGATATGGAAGCTTTATTAAGAACCGGAATAATATATAATAAAAAAGCTGCATTTGAGTGGTTAAAAAACGAATTGTTAGAGAGGTTTAAATGATGGAAACAAATAATAATGGATAAGTATTTGATATAAAAATTATTGGCTACAACAAACTTGCTTTTGTCTTGAGTCTGATATCTCAAATCTGATACCTGTGGCTTTGCTGTCATATGAACTACCCATAACTTACAGTTGTGGGAAAAAACAATAAAGAATATTTCCGAGCGGACTTTAGCTGTGAGGATAATTTTAAAAACAATTACTAATAAAAAAATATGAAAATAAAAAAACTAACACTCAGTCCATTCCAAGAAAACACTTATGTAGTTTGGGATGAAGAAACAAGCGAAGCAATAATAATTGATCCAAGTTGTTTATCCGAGAACGAAGAGGCAGAACTAAAAACAGTCATTACTGAAAATAATTTGAATGTGAAATATTTGTTTAACACACACGGACATCTCGATCATATTTTTGGAAATGCTTTTGTAAAAGAAACTTTTAATCCAATTCATTACGCACCAGAAATTGATATGCCCTTGTTTGATAGGGCAGTAGAGCAAGCCGAAGGATTTGGACTTACAATGAAAGTCTCTCCAAAACCAGATAAATATTTTGATGAATCAATTCCTTTATATATTGGAAAAACAGAGATTAAGTTTTTGTTTACTCCAGGTCATACACCAGGTGAATTTTGTATTCTTTTTCCAACAGAAAATATTTGTATTTCTGGCGATGTTCTTTTTAAAGAGAGCATTGGACGAACAGATTTGTGGCAAGGAAATTATAACACACTTATGAATTCCATCAAAACAAAGCTACTTGTTTTACCTGAAGAGACAATTATTTATCCTGGACACGGAGAGAGTTCAACAATTAAATACGAAATAGAACACAATCCATTCTTAAATTAAATTGAGTGAGCTAAGTTGCCATTAAAATTTGGTGCAGTGAATTATTCTAATTTTTAATTAGTGAATTTGTGGCTATCTTCTTTTTCTTCCATGCAATTCTTCAAATACTTATCCTCATAATTAGGTATATTTGCAAGCTAAATATTTACGAAAAACTTTTTTTTTGACTTGAAGAATACTTAATGAATTCGATACGAAATTTTTGCATAATTGCACACATTGACCATGGTAAATCTACCATTGCAGATGGTCTTTTGGAATTTACTGGCACGGTTACCCAGCGAGAATCGAAGCAACAATTGCTTGATGATATGGATTTGGAACGTGAACGCGGAATTACTATTAAATCGCATGCAATACAAATGCACTATACTGCAAAGGATGAACAAGAATACATACTTAACTTAATAGATACTCCCGGGCATGTCGATTTTTCTTACGAGGTTTCCCGTTCGCTTGCTGCTTGCGAAGGTGCAATTCTTGTTGTTGATGCTGCTCAAGGTGTTGAAGCCCAAACCATAAGTAACTTATATCTTGCAATTGAAGCTGGACTTGAAATAATTCCAGTAATAAATAAAATAGATTTACCAAGTGCAATGGTTGATGTTGTTAGCAAACAAATTATTGATTTAATTGGATGCGACCAAGAGGAAATAATTCTTACAAGTGCCAAAACCCGCGAGGGAATGGAAGAGATGCTTGAGGCAGTTATAGAAAAAATTCCTTCTCCAAGCGGGGACCCTTCTAAACCATTGCAAGCACTTATTTTCGATTCAGTGTTTGATTCCTACCGCGGTGCAATTGCTTATGTAAGGGTTATGAATGGAGTTCTAAAAACAAAAGATACTCTCAAGTTTTTTGCACACGATAAAAAATATCTTGCAGAAGAGATAGGTATTCTTGGGCTACAAAAAATTAAAACCAAAGAGCTTTCGGCTGGAAATGTGGGCTACATTATTGGAAGCATCAAAGATGTTCACGATACAAAAGTTGGCGATACAATTACAACCTTAAAAGACGGGGCGGAAGAATTGTTAGACGGATATCAAGAAGTAAAACCAATGGTTTATAGCGGTTTGTATCCTACCAACTCGGAAGATTACGAAAATTTGCGTGAGGCTTTAGATAAGTTTAGGCTTAACGATGCAGCTCTCGAATTTGTTCCAGAGACTTCTGCCGCACTTGGATTCGGTTTCCGCTGTGGTTTTCTTGGAATGCTTCATATGGAAATTGTTCAAGAAAGACTTGAGCGAGAGTATAATCAAACCATTGTTACCACACTTCCAAACGTTGAATATATTGTTCATAAAAAAGATGGAACGCAGTTGGTTGTTGATAATCCTGCTCACATGCCAGAGCTGGGTGATATAGATTTTATTGAGGAGCCATACATAAAAGCTCAAATTGTAACTCCAAGTGATTATGTTGGTGGAATTATGAAGCTCTCAATGGATAAGCGTGGCGTTTATAAAAACACAAGTTACATAGACCCTACTCGTGCGGATTTGCAATACGAGTTTCCACTATCTGAAATTATTTTTGATTTTTACGATAAACTAAAATCAATTTCGCGTGGATACGCTTCGCTCGATTACGAATTTATTGGTTATCGCAAATCGGATTTATCCAAATTAGAAATAATGCTAAATGGAGAAAAAGTAGATTCCCTTTCAGTTATTGTGCATAAAGATAAAGCATACGATTGGGGAAGACGAGTTGCATCAAAACTTAAAGAGCTTATTCCACAACAAATGTTCGAAATTGCAATTCAAGCATCAATAGGAAGCAAGGTTATATCGCGAACTACTGTAAAAGCTTTGCGTAAAAATGTTTTGGCAAAATGTTATGGTGGCGATATAACCCGTAAGCGTAAATTATTAGAGAAACAAAAAGCTGGTAAAAAACGAATGAAGCAAGTAGGAAATGTAGAAATTCCGCAAGAAGCATTTTTAGCAGTTTTACAAATTGATGACTGATTTTTACCTAAAATTATTGAAACAAAAGAGAGATTAAAAGTTATAACTTTTAACTAAAAAACATAGAGAGTTAAATGAAAACACAAAAACAAAAAAGTTTCGATTTTATAAAAAATTTATTATTTGCATTAGTAGCAGCACTTTTAATTAAATCATTTTTAATTGAAACTTCCCGCGTACCTACTGGCTCTATGGAAACCACAATAAAGGTTGGCGATTTCCTTTTTGTAAATAAATTTATTTATGGCTCATCTTCGCCTCGTAACATTCCTTTTACTGATATTGCATTACCGTTTTTCACACTTCCAGCATTAAAAGAACCCGAAAAAGGTGAAATAGTTGTGTTCGAATATCCTGGCGATAGAGATGATATGCATTCCAAAGCTATTACAAATTATGTAAAAAGATGTATTGCTGCACCTGGCGACACAATTCAAATAATTAACAAAGTGGTTTTTATTAATGGAATTGAAGCACCAATTCCAGCTCATATCCAATACACAAATCCTTATCCACGTCCTGCTGGCGTTGCACACCCATACATCTTTCCTAAAGGCTCTGGGTGGAATGAAGATAATTACGGACCGTATGTAGTTCCTAAAAAAGATGATATTATTCAATTGACCACAAAAAACATTGAATGGTGGCGAACAATTATTGACCGCGAGTTTGATAAAAGAGTTGTTAAAGTTAAAAATGGAAAAATTACTATTGACGGAAAAGAGGTTACATCCTACAAAATTAAAAAGGATTACTACTTTATGATGGGTGATAACCGAGATGATAGTGCTGATAGTAGATTTTGGGGACTTGTGCCACGCGATTTAATTATTGGAGAAGCACTTATGATATATTGGTCGTGGAACCCAAGTTACTCATTTGCTGAGTTATTTAAATTGGTTGGTTCTACTAGGATTAACCGAATTGCAAAAATTGTTCATTAAAACATTATCAACTAAAGGTAGTGTACTGAAAAAATGGTTCAAGGAAAACAAAAATCACATTATTAACCTGATGATTGTTGACCGTTATAAAAACAGAAAAGTAATAAATGTCATTCCGTGATGTTTCTACACAGCATGCCCCTTTGGGGGAATCTACATTTTGTGGAGATTCCCGATAAACATGTCCAGCAATGTTTTTATAGGAAAACATTTGGGAATGAAAAGTAATTCTAATCACTATCTATTGGTGTCCTAATAATATGAAAAAAATAATAATATCAATATTCCTTTTAACAAGCATTGCACTTGCACAAAACTCTGCAAAGTATTTTATCTATTTTACAGATAAAGGGATGGATAAAACCACACAGCTTTCAAAAAATTCTACAGAATATGTTCAAGCCGTTAACTCTTTATCCGAACGTAGTATTAAACGCAGAATAAAATCGATGGGTAGTAATTATATTACTTATGGCGATATTCCTGTAAGCGAAAACTATGTAAGTAAAATTAAAAATAGTGGAGCAAAAATTGTTTGGAAGTTGAAATGGTTTAATGCTGTTTCAGCAATTCTAACTTCTGAACAGTTAAAGGAAATTTCCAAATATGATTTTGTTGAAAAAATTGAAAAAGTAAAAAAACTGAAACATAAAAAAGAGAAAACAAAAGAAGCTAAATTAGAGAAAGTAAATCATACAGATAATGCAAAATATCAATTTAATTACGGACCATCGTTAACTCAATACGAATTATCCGATATTCCAATAATTCACGATGCTGGGTTTTCTGGCAAAGGAGTACTAATTGGAATGCTCGATGCAGGCTTTGCATGGAAAACTCATAAAGCTTTGCAGAATAGAAATGTATTGGCAGAACGAGATTTTGTGTATGGCGGTTCTGATACTGATGATGGCGATGCCTCGCATGGCACAGCAACATTTTCGTTAATTGGTGGTTTTGATGAGGGTAATATTGTAGCACCTGCCTTTAATGCAGATTATGTTTTAGCAAAAACTGAAGATATTCGTTCAGAAACTCATCTCGAAGAAGACAATTATGCAGCAGCATTAGAGTGGATGGATTCGATAGGCGTTGATATTACAACAACATCCCTTGGCTACAATACTTTTGATGATGGCGAGGGGGATTACACATACGCAGATATGGATGGTAAAACTACTATTGTTACACAAGCATCCGAGTTGGCATTTTCGCGTGGAATTTTAACCGTAAACTCCGCTGGCAACGAGGGTAGTAACTCGTGGAAATATATTACTGCTCCTTCCGATGGATTTAACACTATATGCGTTGGCTCAGTAACTTCAAATCGTGTGCTTTCTTCCTTTAGTTCTGTTGGTCCTTCTTACGATGGAAGAATTAAGCCAGAGATTGTTGCACAGGGTTCTTCGTGTTACCACGCAGAGGTTAGTAAAAATAATTACGGATATGGTTCAGGCACTTCATATTCTTGCCCAATTTCTGCGGGTATTACTGCACAGTTATTATCGGCTTATCCATATTTATCAAACAAGCAAATGCGTTCAATAATTATTGAGGCGTGTGATAGTACAGAAAGCCCCAATAACCAATATGGCTACGGATTATTATCTGCAAAAAGTGCATTGGAATTCCCAAATATTAAATTGCCAAATAAAAGTGCAGGTGAGCAAGTTCCTTTGATTAATAGATTATTTATTGATAGTAACGGAATTGAAAAAGATAGCGTATTTTTGTTGTACACAATTAAATCGCAAGTTGGTTCTTCGCGTCAAAAAATGATAAATAACGGAAATGATATTTATTCTGCACCCTATTATGGTGCAATTGGCGATACAATTAATTTTTGGTTCGAATATTTAACCTCAAGTTCAGCATTAATTCGTTCGCCACTGGTTGGAAGTTATTCTGTAGTTAATGGCAAAACAGATGTTACTCTGGGAACTAACGGTGGCGGAGTTGATCCAATTCCAATTCCAGATAATTTTGAGTTGGGTCAAAATTACCCAAATCCATTTAATCCGTTAACTCATTTTGTTTTATCGGTTCCACAAGCAAATTTTATTACTATAAATATTTATAATGTGCTAGGAGAAAAAGTTAAAACATTGGCTTCCAAAAATTTTGCAGCAGGAAATCATAAATTTAGTTGGAATGGTTCAAACGATTTTGGCGGAAAAGTTGCAAGCGGAGTTTATATTTATACAGCTATTTCTAAGTCAAATTTTCAATCTAAAAAACTCTTGTATTTGAAATAGAGGGGATCTTCTAACTGGGCTTTTTTGTGTTTTTAAAAAGATTCCCGCTAGAAACATGCGGGAATGACATTGAAATTTGGTAATGTAACGGAAAGAGTTAAATTACATATCTTCTAATTTACGAAGAGTTTCAGAATACTCTGTTGCAACTTGTTTTACAGTTTTGCTAGAAATTAAATTGTGAATTTTATCGCGAAGTTCTGCCCATTCTTCGTGCAACGGACAAGGTGCTTCGTCTGAACATTCTTTCAAACCAGTAACACATTTAAGATTAATAACTGGACCCTCAACACGCTCAACAATTTCTAATATTGTGCTGTTGTTAGCCATTTCTGTTATTTTAAATCCACCACCTCTTCCTTTAAAAGAATCAACAAAACCATATTTTGCCATTCTTTGAAGAATTTTTGCAAGGTAGTGTGCAGGAATATCTTCTTTTTCAGCAACTTCCGACGACATTATTAGTCTATCTTCTGGTTGGCGTGCAAGGTATAAAACGGCTCTAATAGCATATTCGCCAGTTTTTGTGTATATCATAGTTACTCCATTTTATAAAGGATTTAATATCTTAATAAAGTTAATCAAATAGAACATATTTGTCAAGTATTAAGAATAATACCAGCAATTCAGGGATAAAACTTCAATAGTTCACCGAAGGCAATAAAATCAGCCCGAAAACAGCACGCCAAGTGTCAAGCCCTTTGTAGGCTTGAGTTTTATCG
>CAMZLW010000045.1 GCA_947311785.1 uncultured Ignavibacteriales bacterium
GTATGTGGGAAATCTACAAGTACGGTTCTGTGAGGGGCATTGAAACTCCTCACTTTAATTATAAAAATTAAATTAAGGAGTCATATTATGTCTACTCGACAAAATATTTTCATCCTAATTATAGGATTATTACTAGTTGTAAGTTGCACAAAAGGGAAAAAGGAATTTCCAATTACTGAATTAGAATATCCTGATTATGTTAAAATAGTTAAGCGTGCTGACTGGGGTTGGCTTCCACTTGAAAAAGGGAAAGCAGAAGCTCCTATAACTAAAATTACAATTCATCACGGAGGTGTTGAGTTTACTGCGGATAAAGACCCAGTTAAGTCAATCCAGAGTTTGCAAAAATGGAGTAGAGCCGAAAAAGAGTGGATTGATATTCCATATCATTTTATGATTGATTTAACAGGAATTATATATGAAGCTCGTCCAATAAACTATCCTGGTGATACCAATACAGAATACGACCCAACAGGACACGCATTAATAGAAATAATGGGCAACTACGAAGTTCAAAAATTTAGCAAGGTGCAACAACAATCGCTTGTTGAACTTATTACTTTTTTATGTGATGAGTTTAGTGTTCCACTTTCTGAAATTAAAACTCACAAAGATTATTCTGAAAAAACTCTATGCCCAGGCAAAGATGTTTATAAATATTTTCAAGATAGTTCAATAGTTAAGCGAGTTGAAACTAAATTAAATGAACTAAAATAATTCAAATTTTTCAAAAAGCATTATTGTTAGGAACCCAACTTTTTTTTTTGAAGACGTAGTAATCTTAAGGTTACTATGGTCGTATTCACTCTCTCGTAATGATAGAAATATTAAAAAAGATTAGTAAGCAATTGAAGAAAATTATAAACTCAAATAATTTTAGAATATTTCTATCAACGTTTATTATAGTAGTAATTCTAAATCTTCTCTTTCCTCCGCCTGAACTAAAAGAATATTCGCAAGTTATTTATGCTAAGGATAGCACAATGCTTTCAGCATATTTAACTCCTGATGATAAATGGAGGTTGGAAACAAAGCTTACAGATATTACTCAAGATATGGTTCAAGCAATAATTCATAAGGAGGACAAATGGTTTTATTGGCATTTTGGATTTAATCCTATTTCATTTGTAAGAGCCTTTGTTAGTAACATAAGCAGTGGTAAAAGAGTTTCTGGTGCTTCAACAATAACTATGCAAATTGCTCGACTTATGGAGCCAGGCGAACGCTCGTATTTTAATAAGGTTCTAGAAATATGTAGGGCTATTCAATTAGAATTTTATTATAGCAAAACTGAATTGTTGGAAATCTATTTATCCAATATTCCAATGGGTGGAAATATTGAAGGCGTTAAAGCCGCATCATTACTATACTTTAATAAGCTTCCATTAAAACTGAGCCTTTCGCAATCGGTTTTATTAACAATTATTCCTAATAATCCAAATAAATACAGATTGGATATTCTAAATGAAAGTGTTGTTATAAAAAGAAATAACTGGTTGATGAAATTTAAGAATGATAAACTGTTTTCTGATGAATCAATTTCTGATGCACTTGATGAAAAAGTGGAACCGCATAGATATAGTATGCCTAATATTGCACCACATTTTTCACGGATGATAAAAGGGGAGTATAGCAAGTCCGAAATATTTTCTTCACTTATTCCAAATTTGCAGCACAAGGCTGAAGAATTGCTGTTAAATCACGTAAGGAGAAATAATGGAAAAGGTGTTGGCAACGGTGCTGTGTTAATTATTGATAACAGAACAAATTCTGTTGTTGCCTATTGTGGCTCGGCTGATTTTAATAATAGCAAAATTTCTGGACAGGTGAATGGAATTATTTCAATACGTTCGCCAGGTTCTGCTCTTAAACCTTTTCTTTATGCTAAGGGATTTGATGATGGAACCATTACGCCTAAAAGTAAATTGCTTGATGTTCCAACTGATTTTAATAGTTACACACCTGAAAATTATGAACGCAAGTTTAGTGGTGAAGTTACAATAGAGTATGCACTAGTAAATTCTCTAAATGTTCCTGCTGTACGCTTGTTACTTAAAGTAGGCTTCAAACCATTTATAAAACTATTGGAGAACATAGGATTTAAGCAGATTAAACAACAGAAAAAATCTCTTGGGCTATCTGTAATACTTGGTGGTTGCGGTGTTACTCTTGAAGAATTAACAAATGCTTACTCAGCCCTTGCTAATAAAGGAGTTCTGAAAAAGAATAAATATTTATCTAATAAAAGTAGAGTGAAAGGAAGAAAAATATTTTCGGAAGAAGCCAGTTATTTAGTTTCTCAACTGCTTTCTTCTTTGGAACGAACCGAATCGCCTAATCTTGTCTCTTATGCAAGCAAGCTCCCAAATATAGCTTGGAAGACTGGAACCTCGTACGGCCGTAGAGATGCGTGGGCAATAGGGTATAATAAAAATTACACTATCGGTGTTTGGATGGGTAACTTTGATGGTAAAGGTTCGCCCTATCTTTCTGGAAGTGAAATGGCTGTGCCTCTGTTGTTTAATCTATTCAACTCAATTGATTATCAAAGTTCTGCCAACTGGTTTCAAAAGCCTTTTGGAATTTTACCAAGAGATGTTTGTAAAAATAGTGGATTAATTCCATCAGACAATTGTACTGATATTATTAGTGATTATTACATAGAGGATGTTTCATCAAACAAAAAATGCAATCACATTAAAGAAATATATGTTAGTTTGGATGAATCGGTATCTTATTGTATTAATTGTTTGCCAGAGAAAGATTATAAGAAAAAAAAATATCCATACTACAAACCAGAGTTAGCTCTATGGTACAAAAAAACGGGAGTAAGTTTCAACTCACCTCCAAAGCACAATTCAAAATGCAAAGTTGTAAGGGCAAAGAATGGATTAAAAATTATTTCGCCTTCAGCAGAATTTGAATACCACCTTGAGAAAAATGGGAATCAAGAAATTGCACTATTAGCCACATCAAACACCGATGTAAAAGAAATATTTTGGTATGTAAACAAAAAGTATTTTGGCAAAACAGAGCTTGGTGAAAAACTGTTTTTTAAACCGCAAGATGGAATAAATAATATTCTTTGCACCGATGATAAAGGTGGTGAGTGTAGTTTGAAAATTAGAGTTAAATTTTATTAAAGATGTCTTTTCCAAAAACAGAGTTATTGCAAACATGTTTTTTAAGTGAAGCAATCTGTTACAGATTGCTTCGGAAAAAACGCACTTGATAATGACAGAAAGATATTATTTTAACAATCCTTCATACTCAGCAAGTTCAGCATCAATAGAACCAATAAGAATTTTTGTCTTTACTTTTACAGGTATTTTTAATTCATCGTCAGTTAGCCAAATTATTATTCTACCTTCTGTTTTGAACAAACCACCCTCAACAATAACTGGCTCAACCATAATACAATCAAATGTGCCGGCTTCCACTTCAATTGTTTCTTTCCCTTTGTAAATAACGTCTAAAGGATATACTTTTTTCTTGTAAAAATTATGAAGCTCAAATTTGTCTCCAATTTCTAAGCCAGTATAATCTAAAGTTCTGGCGTAAAAAAATGTAGAAACAATATCATTTACATTTGGTGGAATATCGTATGAGCCTTTGCTAGTCTTTGCAATTCCTTTCCTGTGGTCAAAGAATGCAGCAAAATCCATACTAAAGCCACCCTCACGAACATGTTGTTCAAATCGCCAAGGGAATAAACCTTTTACGTCAATGTATGTTTCGTATCTATCCCGCACTTTGTAAAATGGATCGAAACTAGGAAGTGAATTTACTTTGAATGTTACATGGTAAACGTCCCTTCCTGCAATACGTTTTATTTTTGGAATTTCCATAACAGCCACGCCAGCCGTAACAAATCCGTACTTTACATTGAATGTCAATTTTTCTCCAACTGTAAAAGCATTATTTTCTATTGTTCTAAATGCTTTCTTCTGTGCAAAAATGCTTGTTGCTGCAAGTAGTGTTATTAATATTAAATGTTTCATAGTTTTCTCTTTTTTTCGGTAATAAAAGTTAAATAAAAAAAACAAAATTCAATAGAGGTATAGAGACTTGACTTCATAGAAAAAATCGAAGAAAAATTCTCCAATAGGTATAGTAATTTTAATTTGTTTCGCATTATTAGTTATTGGAAAATATATTCTTCCTTGTATAAATGATTCTTTTTCTAAAGTTGTTTTACGTAATGTGCTAATTTCCCATTCATCTCTTTTTTGTGTTAAGTTTGTTACTTTTACCTCATGGTTTTCGTCTCTTGCTATTCTGCTATTCTCCATATCTTCATACATTTCATTTTTATTATTTATTTCTTCATCTGTTTTTTCTTTATTAATTGTTGCAATGGTTAAAGCAAAATCTAATACGGAAAAAACAGCATCGGTTGTAACCTCGTTACTGTAACTTTGATTCTCCTTTGCAATTGAATTATCAATACGTAATAACTCTTTTTCTGGATTCATAGCAAATTTCTTTTCTGACTTAGCTTTGCTTCCATCACTAAAAGTATAATAATATGCTTGCTCTGGTGAAACTACTATCGAACTATCAGATAGGTTTTTTATCTCAACATCAAAAATATAGAGGTTATCAATTGCCCTATAAAATGCGATTGATACATCAAGGTTTCCAACAGTATTGTTAACAAATTCTTGACCATGTAACCACGTCGTTGTATTGGATGTTGGTTCCAGTGTAATTATTGGCGAAGGAGTATAGCTGCATGATTGAATGTATAATTGAACTATTACTAATATTGATATTTTTGATTTTACAAATCGCATTACAATTCCATAATTATTAAAATTAGTTTATCAATAGTTATGCCCAATTTATACTGCAAAAATCGTATAAAAATGAAGGAATAATATATCTTAATGGATAGTTTACTAAATAAGTGTATTTGAAAGCATACAGAGTAATTTGTGGATTTGTTTGGACAATGAACAGAATAGCTTACTGATATTAACTAAAATATATGTTTATTTTCAATATTTTGTAGTTCAAACCAATTGGGAAGGGCGATTTAACAACTATATACACATAGTTTTACATTTAATTTTATTCAAAATTTGAAAAGGATGTAAAATGAAAAACTAAGAGTTTAGAGCTTTAATAAATTTGCTATCCTAATTATAACTTAGTATATGTAGCAATAGAAGGCTTTGCAAAACCTAACAAGATGAGTCATGCTGAACTTGTTTCAGCATCTGTTAGTATAAATTCATGATATAAACAACGATTCTGAAATACTTCAAGTTCACTTCGAGAGCCTCAGCGTAACACAGAACATCGTAAATTCAGAATGACTTTTGGGGTTATGCAAAGCCCTCTAATAGTTAATTACTATCAATTATCTTTTTAAGTTCTTTTTTCAAAATTTCTTTTTGTTTTTCAGCCTCTTTCCAAATCTTTTTAACCTTATTAAATTCAAACATGCGAACATCTTTAATATCAATTTCCAGAAGTAAATTTGGTTTTGATAATTTTAATTTTTGTGTTAGTATCGAATTTTGCATTATTTGGAATGAGGCAAAAAGTGAATCTAAAGCGTTAGGAATTTGTTTATTACTAATTCCTTTTTTTGATGAAACATCAACTGCAACAACGTAGTCGCACTCATCTTGGATTATATCGTAGGGGAGTGGATTAACCATTCCGCCATCCATATATAAGCCAGCCCCTAATTTCATTGGAGTAAAAAGAGTTGGTAGTGCGTAACTTGCACGAACTGCATCAATTAAATTTCCAGAAGTAAAATGGTGTTCTTTCTTATTCCAATATTCTGTTGCTACAATTTTAATAGGAATTTCAAGATTTGAAAATTTATATGTCTTCATCTTTTTTTTATAGAACGAAATAAATTTATTACCCTTAAAAAAGCCAGTAGTTGACATTGAAAGATCTAGCATATCAATAATTTTAAAAACATCATACTTCTTATAAAATTCTGTGAACTTAAAATTTTTGGATAGAATTAGTCCTTCGACTGACTCTTTCATATCTATTGTTGTTAAACCTGAAGCATAAGCTGCTCCAACAAGTGCTCCGATGCTACTTCCAGAAATTATATGTGGCTTGATGTTTAGTTCTTCAAATGCTTCAAGAATTATTATGTGTGCTAATCCGCGTGCTCCGCCAGCACCGAGAGATAATCCAATTTTTTTCATGTGCAAATATAAGGGAAAGAAAAATAGGACGCTGAAAAAGAATGATTGTTCAAGAAAGAGTATGATGAAAAATGTAAATGAATCAGTGCAAATCTTGACCAATCATGAAAATCTGTTACCTATTTTTTGAAAAACCTTTAAAAACAGAATCAATGACGTTCAACCCAATAATCTGGTCTTCTGTGGTTATGAGAAATAGCTATAATATAAATGTAGTTTTCTTCCATTGAATAAAGGATTTTATAAGGGAATTTATGTAGTTGGTATCTTCTTATATCTCTTTTGATAATTGGAGATAGAGTTGGAAATTTTTTTATTCTAAGAACAGCAGATTTAACTTCTTGCTTAAAACGATTTCCCAACCCCTTTTGTTGTAGCTCGTAAAAATCAATTGCATCCGAAAGTTCAAAATCTGCAAGATTGTCAAAAAGAATATTCATATTAAGAATCTTCTTGAAAAATATCTCTAAAAGGAACGGAAGAAACTGGATTAAGTCTATGTGCTTTTAATCTTTTTTCAGCCTCATCTACCCAGACAGCATCAAGCTCAAGATTAGGTTCATCAATTGTTTTAATGAGATTGTCAATTAACAAAAAACGTTCACGTCTGTTTAATTGAATTGCTTCTTTTAATAAACTTTTAGTAGTGCTCATTATCATCCTCTTAACATTATCAAGTAGTAACAGTTTAAAAGTAAATAATAATATTAAACAATTCAATAGTATTTTTTCTCAACCTTAAAAACAGAGTCAATAACAGTTCCATCAACCCATTTGATGATTGCCACTACTTCATCTTTGTTCACTTTGGGTTTGGCTGGTTTGCCTCCACAGATATCATTTACTTCTTTATAAATTTCTTTTATTGGTTTAATTGGAAGTCCACTTCCTTCTACGGCTTTTAGTAAATCTTTTCTTTTTGGATTTATAGCAATGCCACGCTCGGTAACAATAACATCAACCAATTTGCCAGGAGCAACAAGTGTTGTTACTTCATCCACAATTACTGGTATCCTATCTCGGAAAGATGGAATTGCGAGAATTACAGTTTTACCAAACATACAATTTTGCCATCCACCAATGCCGTGTAGTAAATATCCATCGGAGTGTGTTACAACATTTGCATTAAAATTAATATCAACTTCAGTAGCACCAAGCACAACGGCATCAAGCATTGAGGCAAAATTTCCTTTGCCGTGAAAGTTATAACTTGTAAACGGACTTGTGTTTAAGTGTCCACTATTTTCACGCATTGAACGAACGCCTTCAAGGTCGAAGGTTTGCCCGTCTAGAATGTAATCGGTTAAACCTTCCTCTAACATTTCAACAAGATACTTTGTGCTTCCGCCGCGGATAAATCTTGCTTTGATATTCTTTTTTATCATTTTCTCTTTTAGATAAAGGGCGAAAGCAAGGTTTGTTCCACCAGCACCAGCTTGGAAAGAGAATCCATCTTTTAAAATCCCAGAATGTTCTAAAAAGTCTGCAACATATTCGGCAATTAAAAGTCTATCCGGACTTTTAGTAACATGTGTTGTTCCAGAAACAATTTTAGCAGGGTCGCCAAGCGATTCTACCTCAACCACATAGTCAACATTGTTACCTTGAATTTGCCAAGGCGAACAAGGAAAGGGAATAAGATTATCTGTAACTACAATAACACTATCGGCATATTCAGAATCAGCGAGAGCAAAGCCAAGCAGACCGCATGCCGATTTACCTCTGTCACCAGTAGCATTTCCAAAAGGGTCAGCAGTTGGAGCAGCAATAACTGCTATATCCACATGCACATAGCCATCTTGAATTGATTGATATCTTCCGCCGTGAGAACGAAGAACTCCCACACCTTTCATTTTTCCCTCGGAAGTATAACGCCCAAGTGGGCCGTTCATAGAGCCTTCAATATGATGGATAGTGCCGTCATCCAAATATTTTATTAAATGCTCATGAACGGGAAAAGACGCACTTGGGAACCAACGGATATTTTTAATACCCATTTTTTTAATTGTATCAAAAAGAATATTTGTAAGTACATCTCCATTTCGTAAATGGTGATGGGTTGAGATTGTCATGCCATTTTTAAGTCCAGCTTTTTTAAGAGCTTCGCGTAAATTTTTTGCAACCTTGTTCCCATTATCTGGATAGTCTGTGCAGCTCTTAATCTTGGCACCATATTTATTTCCAGTAGGTTTATATTTATTAACTCCTTTGTATGGAATTACTTTTTTACCGTTTACTTCTGTGGGGACTAAGCGTCCGGCTGCATTTTTTATTAGTTTCATATTTTTAAATTTTACTATATTATTAAATAATTAAATTGTTCCATTGTTCCATTGTTCCATTGTTTTTAGCAATTGAACAATGAAACTATTGAGCAATCTGTTTCCTATTTTCACTCTTTCAATTTTTCATTTGTATATTTTATTAAACTATGAATTTCTTTTGGAAGTTTGTTTAACTCTGAAAATATATGGTTATACTCTTTCTTTGATATAAGCCCTCTCTTACTTGCCTTTTCATTCCAATCAAGTGATTCATACATTGAACCAAATGCAATTCTGTAAAATCTAATTTTATCTTTCTTTCCATATCGCCCAAAGCCTTCAGCAATATTAGCTGAAATTGAATCTGTAGAATTAACAAATTGTGATCCAATTGTTTTCTTAGCGAAGTAATCCCATTTAATGACAATATCCCAAACATGGTTGCTCAATGGAAACGCAATTTTATAGGAATCAATATCATTTAGTTTTAAATACTTTTTATCATCCATTGTAAGTCCCTGCTTTGTTTTTAACAATGAAACAATAGAACAATGAAGCAATTATTAAGTCATTATTTCTTAATAAGTGTAGCTATTTTTAATGTGTTAATCGCTCTCTTCACAACCGGAGCATCAATCATTTTGCTTCCTATTGAAACTACTCCAATTCCTTTTAATTTTGCTTCTTCAAATGCAGTAACTATTTTTTGTGCTTTTGTAATTTCTACTTCAGTAGGTGCAAAAGCATCGTGAACAATTTGAATTTGTCTTGGATGAATACAACCTTTTCCTTCGAAGCCTAATCCTTTTGCTTCAAGCACAGAATTTCGTAGTCCATCCATATCATTTACATCAGAGAATACTGTATCTATTGCTTGAACTCCAGCAGCCTTTGCAGCATTGACTAAAGCTGTGCGTGCATAAAAACTTTCTTTCTCTTCGTTTGTTCTTTGAGTTCCAATATCTGCCGTGTAATCCTCTAATCCAATTGCTAATGCACAAATATTTTTACTTGCTGTGGCTATTGGATAAGCGTTAATAACACCAAGTGCAGATTCAATAATTGGCATAAAATAAATATCATTTTTAATTCTGTGAAGTTTTTTGAGTCGTTGAACTTCTGCATCAACTTCTTTAATCTGTTCAGCGGTTTCAACTTTTGGAATTAATATTACATGAACATTATGAGGAACAATATATTTTAAATCATCAAGCCCTTGCGGTAACTGGTTAATACGCACCATCCGTTCTGAACCGTAGAAGTCTATTGCTCTTAACGCATTACGAACAATTAGTTGTGCAGAATCTTTTTCTGTTGGAGCAACAGAATCTTCCAAATCTAAAATCACTCCATCTGGTTTATGTAAGCCAGCATTTGGGTAAAACTTAGGTTCGTTGCCAGGTAGATAAAGTCTGCTTCGTCTTAATTTATCTTTAGTAGTTGTGTATTTATTCTTTTTATTAAAGTCAGGTAAATACTCTTTCTCCATTTTAATATTTAATCGCTTAACAGCTAATTCAAACCGAGCCATTAAAGTGGAGGGGAGTGCACCGTAATCTTCAACCAATATTGTTGCGTGTTTCAGTTCAAAGAATTTACACATTTTCAAAATAGTTGTGCGTATAGATTCTCCATACATCACATCTACTTTGCTTTTAAAATCTAATTTTATTCCACCAAGTCGTTTTGATGTTATTTCAATGTAACAATCGGAGCGGACTTTAGCTCCTTGTTTACCTGCTGTTGCTTTTGCCATAATATCACTTTTAATATTAAATGTTTTTTAAGTCTATTCTTTTAATTGCTGTCATTGCGAACCAACATTTTTTGTTGAGTGAAGCAAGCTGCATAAGATTACCAGCCAAGCCGTCTAGAAAAGATAGTGCTGAAGGCATCCCTTTTGGGGATTCCTCGCAATGACACTATATAACCAAATTATCCATAAAGTTATTTATTGTCATACCTTCACAATCAAAAATCATATTTTTAATTGCTATTCGTCTTTCGTTAGAAAGTATCCCTTCGGCTAAACCAGAAAATTTAACATCAATATCTTCAATAGTCATAGGCTCCCGTGGGTCTCCCTTTGGATATTCCATATACTCGGAATATTCTTTTCCATCCTTTGTAACAATTACAACTTTTGATGGCTGTTTAGCCGGGAACATTTTTTCAAATTCTATTGATGGTTCACCTTTTATTTTATCTATAACTTCAAAAACTTTTGGGTCGTTTAATTTTTCAACGCTGAACGAAAGAGTAGAAATTTTCTTGTCAACAATAGCAACAGCCATGCAGTAAGGAAGTGAGTGATCGGCAGTTTCGCGTGATTCTGGGCGGTATTTTGCTGGGTCAAATAAAATATCGTATGCTTGAGCAAAAGCTGTAACTCTAACTTCTTCAATATCTGTATAATTTAAATTATTATTTTTCATTGCATTTAATGCACAAGAAATATGTGTGTGTGTTAAAGCCTCTGTTGGAAAGGCTTTCATGCCACATTCCATAATTTTGAAACTTCCGCCGAGATTACCAACAAGTGTATCAACATCCCAAGACCAGTTGGATAGACCATCACGTCCCATCATTTCTGTTGGATTTGCAGATTCATCCTTTGCATTCCAACCAATGAAAGCATCCATAAATCCTTCTTTCCCTTCAAAAACTTTTTCAGTTCCCGAGAATCCTTTTTGTGCCATAAGTGCTGCAAAAACTCCAGCTTGAACAGCCATTGGATCAACAGTGTTTTTCATCATTGTTAACTTTCCAGCAGTTGGGCAGCCAATTGTGTGATTGTGCGAGCCATTTATTCCAATTGCGTTTACCATTTGGTCAACAGTTAAGTCAAGCATTTTTCCAGCAACAATAGGGGATACAAACTGAGTTAAAGTTGCATGATGCCATTTGCGTTCTCTCACTCCAGGCTTTGCAAAAACACAAAGACGCATTTCAAATTCGTAAGCTAAAACAATTGCTGTAATTATATCTTCCATAGATGCACCAATCATTTCGCCAGCAGATAGTGCTGCGGGAATAATATCTGATGGATGCGACGGGTCATCTTTCCAGTAAATATCGTTAAAGTCCAAAGCTCTAATCATCAATGAATTAACAAGTGTTGCATTTACTGCTGGAATTTTCTCACCAAACCCAATTACAGTAGCTTCCTCTTTTCCGCCCATATCTTTATATAAATCGCGAATAATATTTACATCTTTGGTGTGAAATCCACCAAAAGCACATGCTACAGAATCGTAAATAAAACGTTTAGCAGTTTCAACAACTTCTTTGGGTAAGTCTTCAAATTTTAAATTAACTGCATACTCAGAAATAATTCTTGCGATTGATTTTTCCATTTATAATCCTATCTAACTAATAATAATTATTATTTTTGGATGTGTTACAGTATATGTAACATTTAATTGTTATAGTTAATGTAACAATTCTAATAACAATAAGTCAAATAGAATTTATGGTTGAAATAGAAAAAAATAATTTTTAATTATTCTAAATATTGAAACATTAGTAATTGGGAAAAAACTCTTTAACTTTCCAAATCTTCACGTTTTATTCTAACTCTAAAATCGATATATTTGCATATTATTTTAAGGAGAATTATGACAATTAATATATTATTCATCGGAGATGTAGTTGGCAAACCAGGTCTGGATATGATTGAGACTTGGTTGCCAAGTTTAGAGAAAAAATATAGAGCAGATATTATTATTGCAAATGGCGAAAATGCCAATGATGGTAAGGGGTTTACTCAAAAGGAAGCAAATATATTTTTTAAGTTAGGCATTAAAGTTGTTACTGGTGGCAATCACACTTGGGATAAACATCAATCGCAAGATTATTTAAAAAAGGATAAACGTGCATTGCGTCCGTTAAATTATCCAAAGGGAACTTTTGGAAATGGATATTATATTGCCGATACACCAAAAGGAAAAGTTGGTGTAGTTAGTTTGCAAGGGCGCTCGTTTATGTCTCCAATAGACTGCCCATTCCGTTCTGCCGAGTGGGTGTTGAAAAAAATTGCACAGGAAACAAAAGTTATATTTATCGATTTTCACGCCGAAGCTACTGCCGAGAAAATTGCACTTGCAAATTTTATTGACGGCAAAGCATCGGTGCTTGTTGGAACTCATACCCACGTCCAGACTGCAGATGAGAGAATATTTCCTAAAGGATTAGGCTACATAACAGATGTTGGCATGACTGGACCTTACGATTCTGTTATTGGAATGAAAACAGATGCAGCAATAAATCGCTTTCTGTATCAAACCCCACAAAAATATATTACTGCAACCGAGGATGTTCATTTATGTGGACTTTATGCAAAGGTTGATATTGCAACTGGAAAAACTGTTGCAGTTGAGCGGGTGTTATTACCTGGCTTTGATACAGAGAAAAATTAGCTATGAAGAATTATCCTCTTCCAAGAATTGATAAAGATAAAAAACTTCACGATATACTTTTAAAGTATTGTCGCTTAGGCAAAGGGGATATTTGGATTGACAAAAAAAACAAGCATAAAGTTGGATGTTTAGATTCAAGCGATCTTAAAGATTTGAAAGATATGTTTGGACGCAAACGAGCTACACTTGCTTTGCACGACCCACCATATAATATGGTTGCATTTCAAGAAACAGAAGCAGATGAGTTTGTTGAGTGGTCGAAAATTTGGATAGAGAATAGTAAAGAGTTGTTAAAAAAAGATTCGTCTCTTTATATTTGGCTTGGAGCCGACCAGAAAAATCATTTCCAACCATTTGCAGAATTTATTTTGATGATGAAAGGAACGGATTTTAATTCACGTAGTTTTATAACAATGCGTAACCAGCGTGGATACGGAACGCAAAAGAATTGGATGTCTATCCGCCAAGAATTACTTTACTATACATTAGGTAATCCAGAGTTTAATATTAAAAGTGTTTATACAGATATTCCTAAAGTAGTAAAAGGATATTTTAAAGAAATTGCTGGAGTTAAAACAGAAAACATTGAGCGTAGCAAATCAGAATATATTCGTTCGGGTAATGTTTGGATTGACATCCAGCAAGTATTTTATTTACTTGACGAAAATGTAAATGGATGCTTCGCACAGAAGCCACTAAAGGCAATAGAAAGAGTTATTGATGTGTCGAGTCGTAAAGGGGATTTAGTGATCGATTTTTTTTCTCACTCTGGCACTACACTTATTGCCAGTGAAATTTTAGAACGCCAATGCTACACTGTTGATATAGACCCAATCTATTGTGAAATATCAATTAGACGATTAGAGAATTACAGAAAAAATGGAAAACTTGGATGGCAAAATTCCAATCCATTTGAAGAAGAAATTAAAAGTGATAAAGAATTACAGAATTATCTAAAAGAAAAATATAGTTTGGAATATTAGAAGCTATTGCACAACAGACAAAGAACTGTCATTCCCGAAGTTTTTCATCGGAAGAGAAATCTTGTGTAATTCAAAAGGCTTCTTACAAAAAAACTGAATTGGAGTGACAAAATAAAAATATTGGAGAAATTAAATGACAATTATTGATGGGAAAAAAGTAGCCGCTGATATTAGAGCAGAGTTAAAAGTAACAGTTGACAAATTAAAAGCAGATGGAAAAAGTGTTCCTGGTCTTGTTGCAATACTTGTTGGTGAAGATCCAGCATCAAAAGTTTATGTTGGAATGAAGCAGAAAGCATGCGATGAAGTTGGGCTTTATTCAAAATTGGATAGACTTAGTGCAGATACAACGGAGGCGGAATTATTACAGCTTATTAACCAATATAACAATGATGATAAAATCAATGGTATATTAGTTCAGTTGCCACTTCCAAAACAGATAAATGAAGATGCAATTATTGAAGCCATTTTGCCAAGTAAAGACGTTGATGGTTTTCACCCAATAAATGTTGGCAACATGATGATTGGCAAGGAAACCCTTTATCCATGCACACCTCACGGAGTTGTAGAATTATTAAAACGCTATAATATTGAAACTAAAGGGCAACATGTGGTGGTTGTTGGGCGTAGCAATATTGTAGGAAAACCAGTTGCCAATATGTTAGTTCAAAAGAAAGAGGGGGCAAATGCTATTGTTACAATAGTTCACTCGGCAGCAAAGGATTTAGCTTCACTAACAAAACAAGCAGATATTTTAATTGCCGCAATTGGAGTTCCAGAATTTATTAAAGCCGATATGGTTAAAGATAGTGTTGTAATTATTGATGTAGGTGTAAATAGAGTTGAAGACTCATCAAAAAAGAGTGGGTACAAATTAGTTGGCGATGTTGATTTTGCAAGTGTTTCAGAAAAATCATCATTCATAACTCCAGTGCCTGGTGGTGTTGGTCCAATGACAATTGCTATGTTGCTACAAAATACTTATTTGGCATACTCAAAAAGTTAAAAATAAACCTACGGATTTTTGAAATCTCGGAGGTTTGCAAAAAAAGGTTGAAATCATATTTAAGGTAAATACTAAATGAAAAATCTAAAATTAGATGATGCAGAATATATAAATGGATTTATTAAACTTAACAATGAAAGTTTAATAAACTTGGAAAAAAAATACACAAACGAAGAAATTGCCAAAACTATTGACCACACAATTCTTAAACCAGAGGCAACTCCCAATGATGTAATTGAAATATGCGATGAAGCTATTGAGTATGATTTCGCTTCCGTATGTGTTAATTCGTGCTACACACCAATAGTAGCAAGTCAATTAGAGAATAGTGAAGCTAAAACATGCGTGGTAGTTGGCTTTCCGCTCGGAGCTACAAGTACTGCTTCTAAAGTTGCCGAAACACGTGATGCCATTGATTACGGTGCAAACGAAATTGATATGGTTATAAATGTTGGAATGCTAAAGCAAGAAGAATTTGAGTATGTGCTTAACGACATTAAAGCTGTTTCTGATACGGCACATGAAATGAATGCAATTTGTAAAGTTATAATTGAAACATCACTTTTAACAGATGAAGAAAAAGTTAAAGTATGTTTAATTAGTAAAGAGGCAAGAGCCGATTTTGTTAAAACCTCAACTGGTTTTAATGGTGGTGGTGCCACACCAAAAGATATATCATTAATGAAAAGAGTAGTTGGAGATAAGCTCAAAGTAAAAGCTTCTGGTGGCGTTCGCTCTCGTGAAGATGCAGTTAAAGTATTAAATGCTGGTGCAGATAGAATAGGTGCAAGTGCAGGTGTTAAAATAGTAACAAATAAAATTGCAGATGGAAATTATTAATGGTAATTGATTTAGTTGTTATAATTGAAGAGGACGGATTTAATGCCGAAGTTCCTTCCTTAAAAGGTTGCGAAAGTTGGGCACATTCTGAAGATGAAGCGATTACAAACGCAGTTGAGCTAACACGATTTTATGCAAATATTAATGATGATATAGAAATTAAAGTCGATTTAGCTAGAAGAAGTAAAAAGAGAAAAGTTTATAAACTAATATTTGATAAAGAATAATGTTGCAAAAATTTAAGACAGAAAAAAGATTAAAAAAAATCAGAAAGGTTGTAAAGCAACGCCAGCACTCACTTAAAGTAGTATTGGAAGATATTCACGATCCACATAATGTTAGTGCTATTTACAGAACTTGCGATTCGGTTGGTGTTGATAAAGTATCACTTCTTTACATCAAAGAAAAATTCCCTAAAATAAGTAGGGTCTCATCATCTTCTGCAAATAAGTGGGTTAAGTCAGAAAGATTCCAAACGGCTAAAGAATGTTTTGATAATTTACGAAAAGAAGGATTTAAAATTTATGCAAGCAAATTGGATGAGGGTGCAAAAGATTTATATGAGCTTAACTTAACAGAAAAGGTTGCAATAGTAATGGGTAACGAGCATCGCGGCATATCGGAAGAAGTTGTAGAACTTGCAGATGAAATTTTCTACATTCCAATGCGTGGAATGATACAAAGCCTTAATGTTTCGGTAGCTACAGCGGTTACACTTTACGAAGCCCAACGCCAGCGTGCTAATAGCGGGATGTATATAACATCCGATTTAAGTGATGAAAATTTAGAAACAGAAATTGATAAGTGGTGTGAAAAATGATACAAAAAATCGATAAAATAAATAGTGTTAAAGGCACCTTAACTTTGCCTGGAGATAAATCAATTTCGCATCGTGCAGTTATGTTTTCGGCAATGGCAGATGGTAAATCGACAGTGCAAAATTATTTAAACTCGGAAGATGTGAACTCAACAATTAATTGTTTTAGAAAACTAGGTTGCACAATTGAGCAGACTGAGACAACATTAGCCATAGTAGGCAAGGGCTTTGGAGGATTTCAGAAACCAGACTCAAATCTTGATGCTGGAAATTCTGGAACAACAACACGGTTAATTTCTGGAATTCTTGCTGCTCAAAAATTTGATACAACTATTGTTGGCGATGTTTCGCTTAGCAAGCGTCCCATGAAACGTGTAGTTGCTCCTCTTACAGAAATGGGTGCAAAATTTGAAACTAGTGAGTTAGGTAGTTTGCCAATGAAAGTTTTTGCCTCCGATAAATTAAAGGCAATTGAATATGATATGCAAATTGCATCGGCACAAATCAAAAGTGCAGTGCTTCTTGCTGGGTTGCATTTAGACGAAGCGACCGTAGTTGTTGAGCATTCACGAACTCGCAACCATACTGAAACTCTACTTAAATTGAAGGTTGATGAGTTTGATGGATATAGAAAAATTTATTCGTCAAAAAATAATTATCCAAAACCAGCAAAGTATATTGTACCTGCTGATATTTCTACATCAGCATTTTTTATGGTGTTGGCATTAAACCTTAAAAACTCCGAGTTACTTCTAAAAAATGTGTTGCTCAACGAAACTCGTGATGGAATAATTAAAATATTGCAGCAAATGGGTGGTAAAATTGAGATAGAAAATCCAAGAGAAAGCAGTGGCGAAAAACTTGGAGACTTGCGAATATCGAGTAGTGAGCTGCATAATATTGAAATTGATAAAAATTTAATTCCAAATATTATTGATGAAATTCCAATACTTGCCGTTGCTGGTCTGTTTGCTAAAGGTAAATTTGTAATCCGAAATGCTAAGGAGTTACGTTTTAAAGAATCGGATAGGATTGATGCATTGTGTTCAAACTTCCAGAGGCTTGGAGTTGAATGCACTGAATACGAAGACGGTTTTGAAATTGATGGAAGTGTTAATAATGAAAATATTTTAGTTGAAAGTTTTCACGATCACCGCATAGCTATGGCGTTTGCAATTCTTGGAATGTTGGTAGGTAAAGGAATTGAGATTAATGACTTTGAATCTGTTGCAGTTTCAAATCCAAACTTTTTAAACCAAGTAGAAGAAATTGCTGTGAAATAATTTGTTAATTCTACAAAATAAAAAATATGAAAGAGATAAAAATGGACTTAAAAAAACTAATACGCGATGTTCCTAATTTTCCTATTGAAGGAATTGTTTTCAAAGACATAACCACACTTCTAAAAAATCCAAAAGGATACTCCGAAACGTTAGTTCAGCTTGTTGAATTGGCAAGAGATAAAGGTATTACAAAGGTTATTGGAATTGAATCGCGAGGATTTATTTTTGGTGGGGCAATAGCCGATAAGCTGGGAGCTGGATTTGTTCCAATAAGAAAGCCTGGCAAATTACCTGCTGAAACTGTTACAGAAAGTTACGAACTCGAATATGGAACTGATGTAATTGAAATTCACAAAGATGCAATTGGACATGGAGATAAAATTTTACTTCACGATGATTTATTAGCAACTGGTGGTACAATGGAAGCTGCATGCAAATTGGTAGAAAAATTAGGAGCAGAAATTGTTCAAATATCCGTTTTAATTGATTTAACATTTCTTAACGGAAAAGAAAAATTAAAACAATATGATGTTAAATCTCTAATTGAATATTAGAAACCCAAACTCTTTTTGAACTTGTTGAAGTGTTTCAGCATCTATGAGTCCAAATCTATGCAATGAACAAGGATTCTGAAATACTTCAGTAAGAGCCTCACTTCGAGAACCTCAGTGTAACACGGTGTTACACAACACCATAAATTTTGAATGACCTTTAGGGTTATGCAAAGCCTTCTACTAAATAAACTATGATTCCGCTCCCAAAAATATATATTTAATTAACCCACGACTTCAGTCGTGGTGAAACAAGTTAAAAACACACCCTCCTAAACGGACTTTAGTCCGTTTGGGACTTCTCGGAGTGGACTCAACTATTCAGATAATATTTCGATAATTGTGCAGTTAATCTTTTATTAATTGTGAGTGTTTTGTGGAAAATGATTTCCAAAATATACCTTACTTTAAGTTTTATGTTGAACCTCAATGTGGTGAAAAAGTAAGTGAAATATTAAATAAAGTTGCCGATGGATTTATTCACTACTTGAAAATTAGTAGTGAAGTGAGGGTAGCTGTAACCATTCCAAAAGATACACATCTATTTAATTACATTTCTCCATTGGCAAGAATTCAAGATAATAGTTCTGAAAATGAGGATGTTTCAAACATTTATTCTATTGAAGACTTAAAAACACTACGCAGTGATGGAGAAAAATATTTTGCTGCAAGTGATGGTGTGCTTGTTTGTTATGATAGCAAAATAAAATTTATTCCAATTTTATACGATAGTGTTTGTGATATTGAAATTAGCGAAGATAAAAAAAATGCTACTGCAACATTTTATCCCGCTGCATCTAACGGAAAACAACTAATTGTAACAGATGTGATAAAAAAAATTAGAGAGCAAAGCATCACTGCACCACTAGAAAAACTTAATATAGTTAAAGCATTAGAGTTAGTGAAAAATAGAAATGAAGTTATTGAAAATATAATTGTTGCAAAGGAAAAAGAGCCAAAGCCTGGCAAAGCGGCATGGGTTGAGTATCTTTTTGATACAAATAAAAAAGCAGTACCAATTATTGACGAGAATGGAAATATTGATTTTCATAATTTAAACTTAATTGAGTCAGTTACCGAAAATCAAAAAATTGGAATTTTTCATCCTATGATTGAAGGAGAAGATGGAACTGATTTATTTGGTAAAATAATAATTGCCCCAAAACTAAAAGATACAAATCCACCCAAAGGAAAAAATATTTACTATCGCGAAGAAGAACCAAATCATATTTTATCAAAAATAGATGGACATATTTCGCTTGTTGGTAACGATATTGTTATTACAAACCTATATAATATTAGGGGCGATGTCGATTTTCATACTGGAAATGTTGTAAGCAAAGGGTCATTAAATATCACTAAAAATGTTAAAAGTGGATTTAACTTAGAGATGAGTGAAAATATTACAATTGGTGGATATGTCAAAGATTCGGAAATAAAATCTGGTGGCGATATATCTATTAGAGGTGGTTTTAGTGGCACAGGTAAAGGTAAAATTACTGCAGGTGGAAATGTAAATATACGATATATTAGAAATCAGGAAGTCTATAGTCGTGGAGATATTATTGTTGAAAAAGAAGTGGTTGAGGCAAAACTATTTGCAAAGGGTGATATAAAATCTGCAAGCAACAGAATGATGCTTGTTGGAGGGAGTGCCGTTGCAGGTGGTAACATTATTGTAAACACTTTAGGACACGAATATGGGATGGAAACTAGGGTTGAAGCAGGAAGTGATTACGTTGTAAAAATAAAATTAAAAGTTATTAATGATGAATGTAAAATTATGAAAAAGGATTTAAGCAAATTAAAAGAGCAAATTGCTACTTCATTAGCAGGTGGAAGTGTTGGCAAATTAGCAAAAGCTCTCTTAATTAAACAACAGTTAATGAAAAAACAATACGAGTTGTTACAAAAAAAGAGAAGTGATTTGCAAGCTAGTGTTTCTGCTTTATCAGGTGCTAAAATTACTGTTAGTGGAAATATATATCCAGGAGTAAAAATATATATTGATGGTTACAAATTTAAAGTAAAAGAGCTTATGAATGCAAAATTATTTTACGCTTCGGTAGACGAAGAGGGGATTGTTGTTACTGATGTTTAGATATAAAATAGGGATATGACAAAAAAAGACACAAACAAAAAAAATAGTTTTTAGCTTGTGTCTTTATTCTGTTGTACCGAAGGCCGGACTCGAACCGGCACTCAGTTGCCCAAACTGGATTTTGAATCCAGCGCGTCTACCAATTCCGCCACTCCGGCAACAAAAATTTGAATCCTAAAGTTAGTAAAGTAGAGTTTTATTTACAAGAACGATTTTTGATTTCTGAAAATAATAAATTGCTGTATATAATTATCTTCTCGTGTGGCTCAATAGAAAATGAATGTTTCATATTAGTGAAACTTGAATATTACCCAAATCTATCCTCTCATTGTTAAAAGTATTTAATTATATTTTGGGTTTAAAAAACAGAAAGATAGGGAAGGTGTTTTTGAATATAAATAATAAGTATTTAAGTAAAATTAATTTATCTAAAAATGAATTGTTTTTTATTATTGGGGTTTGGAGTTTTATAGTTGGTGTCCTATTATTTTCTTTTTTAGGTCCCAATTATTTTGAAGGAAATGCACCAAAAAAGTTTGTTGTAAAACAAGGCGATACATTCTCAAAAGTTGTAGATAATTTATGCAAAGAGAACATAATTGGAAATTCCACAAGTATGAATGTTGTTGCATTCCTCTACGGTGCTGAAACAAGAGTTAAGGCTGGTGCATATCAAATTGAAAACGGATTAAATTATTTTCAATTAATCAATTTATTTGTAAAGGGAACGCCAGGAAATCAAATAAGGGTTACTATTCCAGAAGGAATATGGCAACATAACTTAGCTAAACTACTTGAGGATAAGTTAGGTATTAGTGCTAAAAAATTTTTAGAGTTGAGTAAAGATAGGTCGTTCCTTAATTCGTTAAGAATTGTGTCGAACAATTTGGAAGGATATTTGCTTCCTAACACTTACGATTTTTTTGAAAACACATCTGAAGAAGCCATAATACGAAAACTAAAAAATGAAATGGATAAAATTTTTAGAGATAAATCTGTTATTGAACAAATGGCTAAATTAAATATGACTAAAAATGAAATTTTAACTTTAGCCTCAATTATAGATGGAGAAACTAATAAAGTATCTGAGTTGAAAACCATTTCTGGCGTTTATCATAATCGTTTAAAAAGAGGAATTATTTTACAAGCAGACCCAACAATACAGTACCTTAAAAGGCACATGCGTAGCAAGAACAAAGTTTATTATAAAGATTTAGAAATAGATTCGCCTTACAACACCTATAAATACAAAGGATTGCCACCAAGCCCAATTAATAACCCAGGTAAAAATGCAGTGCTTGCAGCAATATTTCCTGAAAAAACAGAATACATATTTTTTGTTGCCGATGGAACTGGTGGACATAAATTTGCAAAAAAACTTAGTGAGCATAACAGAAATGTTAGAGCATACAGACGATGGAGAAGTTCGCAATGAAAAAAGTTGCAATATATTTTGTAATACTCCTTTTGGCTTTTATACTTGTAAAATGTGCTAATCAGCAAAACCCTCCTGGAGGACCTAAAGATACTGTGCCACCAGAAATTGTTGGAGTTTATCCTGAAAATGGAACGCTAAATTTTTCTGATGATTATTTTGAAATTGATTTTTCAGAATATGTTGATAAATTATCACTTCTTGATGCACTTTTTATTTCTCCTGAAATTAAAAATCTTGATTACAACTGGAGTGGCACTTCTGTTGAAATTACTTTTGATGATACGCTTAATAAAAATACTACATATACTATTTCAATTGGGTCGGGGATAAAGGATTTGAATAATAAAAATCCTATGGCTGAGGCAATGAACATATCGTTCTCTACTGGAAACAAAATTGATGTTGGAAAAATATATGGACGTGTTTACAGTAGCGATATTACGGGAACAATGGTTTTTGCATATTTAAAAGCAGATACTTTTGCCAATCCTATTTCTACAAAACCACAAAACCTTACTCAAGTAGGGGAGAACGGAGAGTATAAATTACTTGGCTTAAAAAATGGCGAGTATAGAATATTTGCAATTAAAGATGAGGGCGGAAATCGTCTTTACAATATTGGTGATGATGCCTATGGAGTTAATTCAAAAAATATTGTAATTACGGATTCACTTAATTCTATTGAGGGAATTGAATTTAAGCTAACAATTGAAGATACTATTCCTCCTTTTATCTCAAATGTTACAATGACTGATAAACACCATTTAGCAATTGAGTATTCTGAGCCTTTAGACTCAACAAAACTAATTGCTAACAACTTTTATATTGTTGATTCATTATCAAATAGTAGTGTTGATGTAAAATATTTATATCAAGGTAATAAAAGAAAATTTGAATATTTAGTCGCTATTTCTGATTCACTAAATAATGATGGAAAATATTTTTTAATTGCAGAAAACATATTTGACAAATATCAAAATATTACTACTTACGAAAGTTACGAATTTGTTGTTAACGATAAGCCCGATACTTTAGTGCCAGTTATTAAGAGTATTAGCACACCGTTTGAAAAAAAGAAAATAGATTTTATTACTCCAGAATTTACAATAAATTTTAATGACGGAGTTGATGTAGGGCAACTCCAGTATGCACTTTTGTTGGATAAATATAATTGGCAAATAATAAAAAGTAACGATGCTACTTTTGTTGTTGAAATACTTGATGAGTTAGAAGCCAATAAGAAAATTGAATTTGAAATTAATAGAAAATTGTTAACAGATGCTGCAGGTAATAGCATAGATTCAATAGAAGCGTTTTCACTTGAAACGCTTACTGGACGTGAGTTTTCTGGCTTATCTGGTAGAGTTAAAGCTACCGATACTACATTCACTTTACAAATTGTAATTAATAATGTAGAATCTGGAGTTAGTTACATCACTAAAGTTAAAGACGATAATCAATATATTTTTGAACGAATTTTACCAGGTAAATATACAATATGGCTTTTTGATGATTTGAATAATGATGGCAAATATAATTTTGGAAGTATTTCTCCATTTGAGCTATCGGAAGAGTTTTTCGTTCATCCAGATACAGTAAACCTACGCCCACGTTGGCCAGTTGGTGATGTTAATATTGAAGCATCTTTTTAATTGATTTTGGATAAGTTTTAATTACTTAAAACTATTGTTGTTTTTAATTTGCGATAATGCTGAAACAAAAATTTCGGAAATTTGGTTGCAACAATGAACCGCTAAATTTAGGAATAAGTTAATTTTTATTGTAAATAATTTTCCCATTTTTAATAGTCATCACATTTAAATTTTTTCCAACATTATAAACAATATCAGAATAATCGTTCGCATCAAACACAGCAAAATCGGCACTCTTTCCAATTTCGATACTTCCTACTTCGTCAGATATATCAAGGGCATTTGCGGAGTTAAGTGTGGTAGCAGAAATAATTTCTTCAATAGTCATATTCATTTTAATTGCTGCTAACGACATAATAAGTTGAAAATTAGAAATGTGTGATGAGCCAGGATTATAATCTGTGGCAAGAGCAACAATAGCATTTGCATCAATAAGTTTGCGAGCTGGAGCATAATTGTAATTAAGAAAAAACGAAACACCAGGTAGAAGCACCGCTGTTGTATCACTGTTAAAAAACATATCAATCTGCTCATCTTTTAATACTTCCAGATGATCGACACTAACAGCATCCATATTTAACGCCACTTCCAAGCCGCCAATAGAATTAAATTGTTCGGAATGGAGTTTTAATTTAAGTCCATTTTTCTTAGCAACATTAAAAATCCGCTCAGTTTGTTCTGCCGTAAATGCAGTAGATTCGCAAAAAGCATCGCAAAATTTTGCAAGTTTATGTTCGGCTATGTATGGTATTAGCTCATTGTTTATAAGGTCAATATATTTTTCGTTATCGTTTTTATATTCTGGAGGAAAAGTATGTGCACCAAGAAATGTTGAAATAATTTCAATATTAGAAGTTTGATTTAATTCTTTAATTACTTGCAGAAGTTTTATTTCATCGTAAAAACTTAAGCCGTATCCACTTTTTATTTCAAGTGTAGTTATACCTTGTGCAATAAAATAATCAATGCGTGGCTTTATAATTATTAGTAATTCATCAAAGGAGGAATCTCTAACTGCATGCATTGTATTTGTAATTCCTCCACCACGTTTAGCAATTCCTTCGTAATCAACACCTTGAAGTTTTAGTTTAAATTCTTCTGCTCGCGAGCCAGCAAAGGCAGTGTGTGTATGGCATTCAACAAAACCTGGCAAAATAATTTTATCCGATAAGTCAATTTCCTCATCAAAATTGGTTTTGTTTAACAATTCATTTTTAATAAGTTCTACAATTTTTCCATCCTCTACTAAAATTGAGTGTGCAGTAACTACACCAATATTATTCATTTCTTTGCCACGTTTATAATCAGCACCATTACCATCAACTGTAATAATTTGTTTTGGATTTTTGAATAATGTTATCATGGTATAGGCTCTACTCTATAAAATATAATTTGGTAATTTAACAAACAGAAAAAGTATAGAATATTCAATATCGAATATTTTTGATTGAGAGTCAATATTTTTGTATTTTTGTTACTTGTTTTCTCAAATAAAATGAAACTGGAGAAATATGGCTTCTGCAAAAAGTTTGAAAGTGTTATTTGTTACTTCTGAAGTTGTTCCATTTGTAAAAACTGGAGGGTTAGCAGATGTATCTTCTGCACTACCTCAAAAATTACAAGAGTTAGGTCATCAAGTTAGAATTGTTGTTCCTAAATATGGTTCAATAGATGAAAGGAAATATAAGATACACGAAGTTGTTAGGCTTAAAGATTTAACAACAAAAATTGGCAAGAAGGAAGTTACATATTCTTTGAGGTCATCTTTTTTAATTGGTAGTAAAGTTAGAGTTCAAATTTATTTTTTAGATAATGAAGAGTATTTTGGAAGTCGCCACAGTTTATACACCGACCCAATAAAAGGTACTAACTATAAAGATAATGATGAGAGATTTATTCTTCTTTCAAAATCAGTTTTTGAACTTATCGATAAATTAGGATGGGTGCCAGATGTAATTCATCTTAACGATTGGCAAACATCACTAATTCCTATATATCAAAAAACTTTATACAAAGAGAACGAAAAGTTCAAAAACATAAAAACACTTTTAACAGTGCATAACATTGGGCAACAAGGAATTTTCTCTAAAACTTCTTTTGCAAAAACTGGATTACCAGAAAACCTAAACAACAACAAAGGTGTTCTGTTCAAAGACAAATTAAATTTCTTGAAAGCTGGATTAAAGTTTGCCGATACAATTAGTACGGTAAGTGAATCCTATTCAAAAGAGATTTGCAAAATTCCAGAAATTAGCTATGGTCTTAAAGACGAAATTAATTGTAGGAAAAAAGATTTATATGGAATTGTAAACGGAATTGATACTCTTATTTGGAATCCAGAAAAAGACAAGAAAATTGCTAAAAAGTTTTCGTTAACTTCACTGAAAAATAAACTTGTAAATAAAGAAGAATTAGCTGAAAAATTTGGTTTAGATTTTGAACCAGAAATTCCGACTATTGGAATGATTTCTCACTTAGAGGATAATAAAGGGTTCGACTTATTGAAAAAATCGTTCAAAGAAATTATGGCTTTAGATATTAAGCTTGTTCTACTTGGAACTGGTGAGAAAAAATATCATAAATTCTTTGAAGATGCAGAAATGAAATATTCTGAAAAATTTGCTTGCTATCTTGGGTTTGATGATGATTTGGCTCATTTAATTGAAGCTGGCTCCGATATGTTTTTGATGCCATCTAAATATGAACCATGCGGTTTGAACCAAATGTATAGCTTAGTTTACGGAACAATTCCTATTGTAAGAAATACTGGAGGACTTGCGGATACTGTTGTAAATTATAATCCTAAAGATAAAAAGGGAACTGGATTTGTATTCAAAAAATACGAATCGAAAGATTTAATAAATACAATAAAAAAAGCTATTACCCTTTATAAAGATAAAAAAGCTTGGGAAAGGTTAATGAAAACTGGTATGAAAGTTAATTTTAGTTGGTTAAATTCATCTAAAAATTATGTTAGTTTATATAAAAATATTATAAAGTAATTTAATATTTATGTTACATCATACAGTTTTTTTTGATAGAGATAATACACTTAACTACGATCCTGGCTATTTATCAAATCCTAATTTAGTTGAACTTTTTGATGGGGTAGGAGAAGGGATTTATAATCTTAAAAAAAAATATGGGTTTAAAATTGTTGTAATTTCCAATCAATCTGGTATTGCACGTGGATTTTTTACTAAAAAAGAAGTTGATGCTGTTAACAATAAAATAAATTTAATTTTACAAAAAAGTTTTAATACATCAATTGATGCCTTTTATTATTGCCCATCACATCCAGATTTTTCAACTGAAGAAGAAAATAAATGTAGGAAACCTTCTCCCTTATTGGTTGTTAAAGCTGCTAACCAATTAAATCTCAATTTGAAGAATTCTTATTTTGTTGGTGATAAAATATCCGATGTTGAATGCGGAATTAATGCTGGTGTTAAGACAGTTCTTGTAAATTATAAAAATGATAAAGAAATAATAATTTCATTGAAAAATAGAAATAAAAGCCCCAACTTTGTAGTTGGAAATTTTTCAGATGCGTGTAATTCAATAATAGCCGATTTTACTGGAGGTAATACTTTTGCTTAATAGATTTGTTATAATATTCACATCCATATTATTAGGTTTTAGTCTCTTTAGTTGTAACGACGGACCTACATCATTAGGAACAAACTTATTACCTAATCAAGACTTTATAAATGCTCATCTCATCAATAGTGTTGATTCATCATTTAATATAAGTTCTAAATTTTATGATACTGATACACTCTCACTCTCTAACTCTTCAAGAATGCTTTTAGGTAAAACTGGAAATGTAGAATCAACAATGTTGATGAAATTTTATATGTTTTTCCCTGATTCAATTAAAAAAGCTATAAATGATAATAGTTTAATACTTAAAAGTGCTGTTGTTGAAATGAAACCAATTTATACATACGGCGATATCAACAATTCGTTTAAATATTCAGTTCACAAGATTAATAATGAGTGGAATTCGTTAAAATTTGGAAGGGATGATTTAACTACATTAGATTATGATGATGATGATGTAAGTTCCAACCAAAAAGAAAATGTTGGTAACGATTCACTTATGACCTTTGATATTGATAATACACTTGTTAACAGTTGGCTAAAATATTCCGCTAATGATGAGCAAGATAAAAATCAGGGCATATACTACAAATTTGACAATTCATTAACTGATAAAATTATTGGATTTACTGCAATATCTTCGCGATACGATTCTATTCAAACAAAGTTAAAAATGTTTGTTGAAATTGGTCAGCGAGCCGATACAATTGCAGTAGAAGTAACATCTGATGTTCACGTGGTTAATGCTATTAAGTCTGAAATGCCAACACAAACTGCACAGAACATTTATGTGCAAGGTGGTATTCCAATCCGCTCTAATTTGAAATTTGATGTTTCTACTATTCCTAAGCATGCAATTATTAATAAGGCTACTGTAAAATTATTTATTGATGATAACAATACACAATTTGGTACCGATTCATCCAAGTTTTTGGGGGCGTTATTATTGACTGATTTTGATAATTCTGTATTAAGTACGAGATTTGCTGGAACTATACTAAGCTTTGATAGTTTAGCTTATAGTGGGGAAGTTACTCAGTTTGTTCAAGAATGGGTTTCTAACGAAAACAATGGAATGAAACTGCACCTGTTTGACGAAATAGAAACAGTTAACAAAGTTGCTATACACGGAGCCGAAGCTGATATTTCAGTAAGGCCATATTTAGAAATTATTTATACATCTAAAAATTGAAAATAATGATTAGAAAAATTTATTACATAGCATTACTTATATTTATCTCACTTGAATTTGTTTCTGCTCAGGGTGGTCCTATTTATTCCCGCTACGGAGTTGGAGATTTAATTCATTCGTCAACTGCCCATAGATTAGGATTTGGTGGGCTTGGTTCTGCAGTAATTGATAGAGATTATGTAGATGGCTATAATCCTGCAAGTTGGAGTAGCTTGTATTTTACTCGTTTTAGCTTAAGTGCCAAATATTTAGGTACAAATTACGAGGATAATAATACAAGTTCATTTCATACAAACGTAATTTTTTCTGGATTCACAATTGGTTTTCCTATAGAAAGAGATTTAGGAATTTCAATTGCTCTTGGGCTTATCCCAATTTCCGCTCTTAGATATGAAATAGAGAATGAAGTTACTAGTAAGATTTTGGGGGATTATAAAGAATCCTATTCTGCTAAAGGTTCTTTATCAAAAATATTTTTAGGAACTTCTGTAAAAATTCCTACAAATACATCACTTGGTGCTTCGTTAGAGTTTTATACTGGAACTAATACTTACACCTCGGCACAAGATTTTTCTGATAATTCTTTATTTAAAGATGTTTCCTACGAAACAAAATATAAGTACAGGGGGCTTGGTGCAACTTTTTCGGCTATTTCAGGAAATGTTATAAGATTATTTAACGATTCTACCAATTCTGTATTTAGATTATCCATTTTAGCAAATCTTACATCAGATTTAACCACCGATACTTCAATAGTTACACAAACATCTATTGGCGAGTTAGAGCATTTTGTTGGAGAAACAACAACTGTATTACCTTCAAAATATACTATTGGTGCAAGTTATGCATGGAATAGAAAATATACTATTCTTTTCGACTATCTGTTTCAGCCATTTTCTAAATATCAATTTAGTGGTAAAAGTAGCGTAAATTTAAAAGATTTATCTAAATATAGTGTAGGATTTGAGTATAAAAATAAAACTTTAGGAATGCACCCAACAACTTTTGAGCAAATGGCTTTTAGGCTTGGTGCTAGTTACGAGGAAACACAATACACTTTTAATGGTATAAACATAAATCAGTATTCATTACACGCTGGATTTACAGTTCCATTTGGTGATATTAACTTACTCGATTTTGCAGTTTCTGCTGGTATTAGAGGAACTAAAGAGAATAATTTAATAGAAGAAAAATTTGTTAGTGCTGCATTTACACTTACTTTGGGTGAATTGTGGTTTTCACGACAAGATAGATAATGAAGAAATAAATGGAGTATAAAATGAGAAAATTAAAATTATTATTTATGATGAGCTTATTATTTTTGATAAGTATTCAAACTGTAAACGCTCAAGAAATTAATTTAATTGCAGAATTTAGCCTTTTTTATGAATCTTACAAAAACAAAGATTTTGTAAGTGCAGAACCACATGGTTGGATTGTAATTGACACAGACCCAAGTCAGTTTATTAAATACCGTCCATTTAAAAAAATGGAAGAAATTCTTAAATGGAATTATAAGAATAATGCCAAAACAGATGAAGCAAAAGATTCTATTGCTAATTTAGCTATTAAGTTATACGATAGAGCTATTGAAGTTGGTGCAAAAAATCCAGAATATTTTATTATGCGAAAAGCATTTGTTATTGAGCAATGGTCCAAAGCTAGTCCACAAGAAAAAATTGATGCATACATAGATGCGTTAGAAAAAAATCCAAATGCAGATGCATATTACAAGGATAGACTTGGTTTATTATATGCTACAAATGCAACAGATGAGAATGGATATAAAGAAAAAGCCCTTGAAATATATATGAACCTTGCCGATGAAGATCCTGAAAATGAACTTTGGAATACAAGAATGGAAGGGTTAGCAGAAGATATGGGGCAACTTGTTGACATTATGAAAAGTGCATGGGATATGGATAAAGAGAATTTGGAAAAATGTTGGAAATATGCAGAAATGTGCGGTAAAGCTGAGGAATATGAAAAAGCAATTGAGCCAATGGAGTTTCTAGTATCAAAATCTCCCGATGTTGTAACTTATTGGAATAAACTAACATCATTATATATAAAAGCAAATAGAACTGACGATGCAATTAAAGCCTATAAAACTTTAATTAAGTTGGACCCACAAAATAGAGACAATTATTTTAATATTGCTATAATTTATAACAGGTTAAATCAACTTTCTGTTGCTCGTTCTTATTTACAAAAAGCAAGTAAAGCTAGTGAAGAACCTTGGGATATGCCAATTTATGTTGAAGCCCAATTATACGAAAAAGCTGCAAGTCAAAGTGGTAGTTTTAAGTTTATGGATAAATGTGTATATAAATTAGCATCCGATTATTATGCAAAAGCTGCAAGAATTGGCGGACCAATTTCATCAACTGCCGCAGAAAGAGTTAAAGCTCTTGAAAATACTATACCACAAAAAGAAGATTATTTCTTTAGAGGATTTAAATCTGGTACTAAAATTAAAATTGAAGGTCCTACTTATGGTTGGATTAAACGCTCAATAACTGTAAAATAATTATAATTTAAAATTAGAAGAGAAATGGTAGAACACTTAGAAAATGATAAAGAAATTTTAGAAATTCTAAAATTAGAATTAAATCGTCAAGAAAATAATCTTGAGTTAATTGCTTCCGAAAATTTTGTATCTCCTGCTGTATTACAAGCTGCGGGTTCTATTTTAACAAATAAATACGCCGAAGGATATCCTGGAAAAAGATATTACGGCGGTTGCGAATTTGTTGATATGGCAGAAGAAGTTGCAAAGACTCGCCTAAAACAAATATTTGGTGCAGAATATGTAAATGTGCAACCACACAGTGGTTCGCAAGCCAATATGGGCGTTTATATGGCTCTTCTAAAGCCTGGAGATAAAATACTTGGACTTAGCTTAGATCATGGTGGACATTTAACTCACGGCTCTCCTGTGAACTTTTCTGGGCAAATTTATAATGCTGTTGGATATCCATTAAGTGAAACTACACAGCAATTAGATTATAACATTATTGAAGACCTTGCAATTAAAGAGAAGCCAAAGCTTATTATTGCTGGTGCAAGTGCATATTCACGCGAATGGGATTATGCAAAGTTTCGTGAAATTGCCGATAAAGTTGGTGCATTATTAATGACAGATATGTCGCATCCAGCTGGGTTAATTGCAAAAGGATTACTAAATAATCCACTTCCATACTGCGATGTTGTTACAACTACTACTCACAAAACTCTACGCGGACCTCGTGGTGGTGTAATTATGATTGGCGAAGGGCGTGATAGAGAAAATCCGCTTGGAGTAATGACTTACAAAGGGGATAGACTTAAAACTATGTCGGAGCTTTTTGATAGCATGATAATGCCTGGTATTCAAGGCGGACCGTTAATGCACATAATTATGGCAAAAGCTGTTGCATTTAAAGAAGTTTTGGACGATTCATTTTCCATATATGCACAACAAGTTATGAAGAATGCACAAACTCTTTCAACTGGATTAATGAATAAAGATTTTAAAATTATTTCTGGTGGAACTGATAACCATTTGATGCTTGTTGATTTAACTAACAAAGGTATTAGTGGAAAGAAAGCTGAAAGAGCTCTTGGATTAGCTGGAATTACAGTTAATAAAAATATGATTCCGTTTGATACTAAAAGTCCTTTTGTAACTAGTGGAATTCGTATTGGAACACCAGCAATGACTACCCGTGGAATGAAGGAAAATGAAATGGAAATAATAGCATCATTTATTGATAAGGCTGTTACAAATTACGAAAATGAAACTATTTTAGCTTCTATCAAATCAGAGGTTAATCAGTTGTGCAATAAATTTCCTTTATACAAAAAAATTGTAAAGTAATATAAATTGAGTGAAGAAGAAAAACTTATAGGCGAAGAGGAAGAACACGAAGGTGCAATGTCTTTCCTTCAGCATCTCGAAGAGCTACGATGGCGTTTTGTTTATGCAATTTTGGGTGTGCTAATTGGTACAATAGTTACTTGGATTTTTATAGATTTCTTAGTCGATTCAGTTCTGTTGGTTCCTGCAAAGACAGCAAATATTCATCTGCAAAATCTACGTCCCTTCGGACAGCTATTTCTATTTATGCAAATAGCCATAATTGGTGGAACTGTTTTAAGTATTCCAAATATATTTTATCAGATGTGGAAATTTATTTCACCAGCACTTAAACAAACCGAAAAAAAATATATAACACTAATTGTTTTCTTTTCGTCTGTTTGTTTCCTTACGGGGGTTGCGTTTGCATACTTTGTTATGTTACCACTTACATTAAAGTTTGCGGGTGAATTTGGTTCTGCCGATATTGAAAATAACTTTGCAATTGCCGAATATTTTTCGATGATTATTTCTGTAATGCTCGGTGCTGCCATAGTTTTTGAATTACCAATGCTCTCGTTTCTCTTATCTAAACTTGGAATTTTAACTCCACAGATAATGAGAAAATATAGAAAACACTCAATAGTTACAATACTAATTTTTGCTGCTATTTTAACTCCAGGAACCGACCCTGTAGCACAAGTGTTATTAGCAATTCCATTAGGTTTGCTATACGAAATAAGTATTTTTGTTTCTAAGGCCTTTTCAAAAAAGGAAGAAATTGAGTAAGAGCAAGCACAAAAATTTATGCTCATAGATGCTGAAACACTTCAACATTGCAGCAAGTTCAGTGTATCGCATTTCGGTAAACTCACTTCGAGAGCCTCAGTGTAGCACAGCACCGTAAGTTCAGCATGACACTCTTGTGAAGTTATGTAACATGATAAATTGGTTGAGTTCTGATTTTGGTAGTATTATTGCTACTTCTAAACACGCCCTTATTTCGTTAATCCGCAAGGAGGGACGGAATTATATGAGGTGTAAAAATTAAATTAAATGAATAAATTAGATTTATCTAAATTACAAAGCCCTGTTCAAGAGGAACTAGAATTATTTAACTCTTTCTTCAAAAAACAATTAACTTCCGACAAGCAAATTCTTGATTATGCACTCCGTTTTATCTTATCACAAAAAGGTAAAAAAATTAGACCTTTACTTGTTTTGCTATCTGCAAAGTTAGGTGGTAAGGTTACCGATAGAAGTCATAGGGGAGCCTCACTTGTAGAATTACTTCATACAGCAACATTGGTTCACGACGATGTTGTGGATAAAGCAGATAAGCGTAGGGGATTACCATCTTTAAATAAGATTTGGGGAAATAAAATTTCGGTACTTGTTGGGGATTTTCTTCTTTCAAAGGGCTTGATGATTGCGGTAGAAAATGATGATTTCGATTTTCTAAAAACAATTACAAATACTGTAAAAAGAATGTCCGAGGGAGAATTGCTCCAAATTTATAAAGCTAAGAAGTTGGATATTGATGAGGATACATATTTCAAAATTATATCCGATAAAACTGCTTCGTTACTTTCAACTTGTTGCGAAATAGGAGCAGGTAGCTCAACTAATGATAGTAAGAAAATTACTGAGCTAAAAAACTATGGTGAGTATCTTGGTATAGCATTCCAAATTAAAGATGACATTTTGGATTTTATTGGTAAAACAAAAATTTTTGGAAAAGTCCAGGGTGGAGATATAAAAGAGAAAAAGTTAACTCTTCCTCTAATTTTTGCACTTAATAAATGTGATATAAAAAAGAAAAAAGAAATAATAAAGAAAATTAAAAGAGGGGAGAAGAACAATTCTGTTTCTGAAATAATTGCTTTTGTAGTAGAGAGTGGAGGAATTGAATACTCTCAAAAAATGGCAGAAGAGTATTCCCAAAAAGCTAAAAAATGTCTTGATATCTTTGAAGATTCAGAAGCTAAAACATCACTTATGCAATTAGTAGATTACGTTATTGATAGGGAAAAGTAAGTGGGCATGCTAAAAAACTCTGTCTCCCCATACAAACAAATGGTCATGTAAATAGTAAAAAATGCAAATTTATTAACAGATTTTATTTAAAATAGATTAATAAATTTGCATTCTTTTTAATAAACTTGGTTAACTTCTTACATCTTATTATATTTTTAGAGTCTCAGCCACGCATAGTGCATAGCCACCAAGTTCATAATGTTTTTTTTACAGCTTCGTGGCTTAACTTACCCACCAAAATCATCGAGCATAATGTTTTCGTGTTCAACACCAAGGTCTTCTAGCATTTTAATTACTGCTGCGTTCATCATTGGAGGTCCGCACATATAGAACTCGCAATCTTCAGGTGCTGGATGATTTTTAAGATATTCATCCAAAAGTACTTGATGAATAAATCCAGTCATTCCTTCCCAGTTATCTTCTGGTTGAGGTTCAGATAGAGCCAAATTCCAAGTGAAATTTTCATGCTTTTCTGCTAATTCATCAAATTCTTCGTTATAAAAAGATTCACGCAAACTGCGTGCACCATACCAAAATGATATTTTCCGTTTTGAGTTTAATCTTTTCAATTGGTCAAAAATATGTGAACGCATTGGAGCCATACCTGCACCACCACCTATAAATACCATTTCTGCATCTGTTTCTTTTGCAAAAAATTCTCCATAAGGCCCCGAAATAGTTACAGTATCGCCTGGTTTAAGATTAAAGATAAACGATGACATTTGTCCAGGTGGTACATCGGGCATACGTGGTGGGGGAGAGGCAATACGCACGTTTAACATAACCATCCCTTTTTCTTCGGGATAACTAGCCATTGAGTATGCACGTAAAACGGGTTCTTCAACTTTAGATACAAATTGCCATAAGTTAAATTTATCCCAATCAGCTTTATATTCATCTTCAATAATAAAGTCGGAATATTTAACTGTGTGTGCAGGAGCTTCAATTTGGATATAACCACCAGCACGGAAATCGACATTTTCGCCTTCTGGTAATTCCAGTATAAGTTCTTTAATAAATGTAGCAACATTTTTATTTGAACGAACTTTGCATTCCCATTTTTGGATATCAAAAATTTCTGGTTCAAGTTCAAGTTTCATATCGTTCTTAACAGGAACTTGGCACGAAAGACGATAACCTTCTTTAATTTGCCCACGGGATAATTTACCTGTTTCTGTTGCAAGAACATCGCCACCACCTTCGGCAACTATACATTTACACTCACCACAAGTTCCTTGTCCGCCACATGCCGAGGGAAGATAAATACCCGCATCGCCAAGTGAATAAAGAAGTTTATTGCCAACCGGAACTTCAATTGTTTTTTCCGGATCATCGTTTATTTCAATTTTAGCATTACCTGTAGCCACTAATTTTGACTTAGCAAGTAATATTAATAATACTAAGGCAATAACAATAACAATAAACATTACAACGCCAAGTATAATTAAATTTATTCCATCCATTAGTAAACCCTTATAATTGAATTCCAGAAAATAACATAAATGCAATAGCCATTAGGCCAGCTGTAATAAATGTAATACCAAGTCCGCGTAAGCCTTCAGGCACATTGCTGTATTTCATTTTTTCGCGAATACCAGCAAGAGCAACAATAGCAAGTGCCCAACCAAAGCCAGAACCAAAACCATAAACAACCGATTCACCAAAGTTATAATTACGTTCAACCATAAATAGAGAGCCACCAAGTATAGCACAGTTTACTGTAATTAAAGGAAGAAAAATTCCAAGCGAATTGTAAAGGGAAGGAACGTATTTATCTAATATCATTTCTAAAATTTGAACTATTGCAGCAATTACACCAATATAGGTAATTAAACCAAGAAATGTTAAATCGACACTTTCAAGACCAGCCCACGCGAGCGAACCTTCTTTTAGAACGTTTTGATAAATTAAATTATTTACAGGTACTGTAATGGCTTGCACAAAAACAACAGCAATACCAAGACCAATTGCTGTATCAACTTTTTTGGACACTGCCATAAAAGTACACATTCCAAGAAAGAATGCAAGAGCCATATTTTCGATAAATATGGATTTAACAAATAAACTTAAATAATGCTCAATCATAATTATTTTTCCTCCACTTGTTCTGGATAGAATGTTCTAAGCACCCAGATAAACATTGCAATTAAGAAAAAGGCACTAGGAGCAAGTAACATTAAACCATTACCTTGGTACCACCCACCGTCTGTTGTTAGTGGAAATATTGAAATACCAAAGAATTTACCAGAGCCGAATAATTCTCTCATAAATCCAACAACCAAAAGAATAACTGCATAACCCAATCCATTACCAACACCATCCATAAAACTTTGTAATGGAGGATTTTTTAAGGCATATGCTTCGGCACGCCCCATTACAATACAGTTTGTGATTATTAGACCAACATAAACTGAAAGCTGTTTACTTACATCGTAAGCAAAGGCTTTAATAAATTGGTCGGCTATAATTACAAGCGAGGCAATAATTGTCATTTCAACAAGTATTCTTATGCTACTAGGTACATAATTACGAATTAAACTAACAAACAGATTTGAAAATGCGACAACAACAGTTACCGCAAGCGACATAACCAGTGCAGTTTCCAATTTTGTAGTAACAGCCAAAGCCGAGCAGATACCAAGTACCTGTAGTGTAATTGGGTTGCTTTTAAAAATTGGGTCAAATAAAATTTCTTTATATTTCACTTTAGCCATTATTTCCTCCTTTCATTTTTTTTAAGAAAGGACCATAGCCATTTTCACCGAGCCAAAATCTCACCAAGTTATTTACTCCACGTGTTGTTAAAGTTGCACCAGAAAGACCATCAATTTGATATTTTGCATGAGTACTACCTCTATCTGCAATACCTTTTATTACTTCAATTTTAAGATTTCCATCGGCATCAAATGCTTGTTTGCCTATCCATTGTCTTTTCCATTTAGGATTATCAACTTCGCCACCAAGCCCAGGAGTTTCGCCATGTTGATAGAAAGTAAACCCTTTGATAGTATGTAAATCTTTATCGAGAGCTATAAATCCGTAAAGCGTTGACCAAAGACCTTTGCCATATATAGGTAATATGAATTTACTAATATTTTCATTTTCTTTAACAGTATAAACAACCATTGCTTTAGGTTTTCTTTTTATACCTGCGATGTCATTATTTTGAGGTATATCTTCGCCCCATTTTAAACTATTAGCCATTTCTTCAACATTGAAATCATCTACATTACATTGAGCATCATATTTTTTTTCTGGAATTGTTTTACCAGTACGGATATCAATTATTTGTGAAGATATATTTTTTTTATAAGTTTTTTCAATATCAATTCCGTCCTTGTATAAATCGCCTGCAGCAAGTATATTTTTGAGTAAATCCAATTTTTTATTATTTGATTGAATAGGATTTAATCCAACTGCAGCAGTTGAAACAAGTATTGAAGCTACAAAGCAAACTCCAAGAGCAACTAATAAAGTTTTTTTAGTGCTATCTTTTTTAGCCATTTCTCGCTAGCCTCCTTTTTATGTTTCCTTTAATAACAAATCTGTCAATAATTGGTGCAAAGACATTCATAAATAGAATTGAAAGCATCATTCCTTCTGGAAATGCCGGATTTACAACTCTTACAAGAACAACAAGCACACCAATAAAGAAACCGTAATAATATTTTCCAATGTTTGTGAAAGTAGCAGAGACTGGGTCTGTTGCCATAAATACAGCACCAAATGCAAATCCACCAAGTACAAAATGCCAAGCTGGAGTTACAGCAAACATTGGATTAGTTTCACTTCCAATTAAATTAAATGTGAACGACATAACCACCATACCCACAACAACGCTTAGCATAATACGCCAAGAACCAATTTTTGTTATAATTAAAATTGCAGCTCCAATTAAAATTGCAAGTGTGGATGTTTCTCCCATAGAGCCTGGAACAAGACCAATAAAAGAATCCCACCAAGAAACTGACACTTTCATTGCAGAATCGGCAAACTGACTTAATGGGGTAGCCAAACTCATTCCGTCAATTGCTGCCCAAACCTTATCTCCAGAAATTGCTGCTGGATATGCAAAGAACAAGAATGCTCTTCCAGTTAGTGCTGGATTAAGAATATTCATTCCAACACCACCAAAAACTTCTTTACCAATCACAACGCCGAATGAAATTCCAATAGCAACTTGCCAGTAAGGAATATCTGGAGGAAGTATTAGTGGGAAAAGCATACTCGTTACAAAAAATCCTTCGTTAATTTCGTGCTTACGAATAACAGCAAACAGAACTTCCCAAAATCCACCAACTGCAAGAGTAACAAGATAGATAGGGAAGAAGTAGAGAGCACCCAATACCATATTGCTTAAAATTGAAGTTGAGTCGAATGTGAGTCCGAGCCAAAGGAAAAATTGTTGTTGCCATCCAGTTGGCTCATAATTGGCAATACTTGCAATTCCGATATTAGATTGGAAACCAGTATTATATAATGCCATAATTATTGCTGGAATAAGGGCATAAATTACCGTAAGCATCATTCGCTTTAAATCCAAAGCATCGCGAACGTGCGAACCTTTTTGGGTAACTTTGCCCGAGGTGTAAAGCAGAGTATCAACCGCTTCAAAAAGAGGATAAAGTTTGGGAAACTTTCCGCCTTCCTCAAAGTGTTTACTTTGCTTATCTAAAATGTTTCTAAGAAATTTCATTTAATTGTAATCCTTTAGTTTATTTCTTCCATCTTTTTTGGATTTTGTCTTGTGTCAAATACGTTAGTAATTTCAATTCGTCCTTTGCCTAAATTTATCCAATAAATAATTTTGTAATTTTTATATACTAAATACATGAACTCCTGCTCGTATTTTTCTAACAATATTTCTTTCTGACCTATGTATGGATTATCTTGAATCTCTATTGCTTTATCAATTATACCATTTACTAATTTTTTAGCAATGGAAATATTAACTGTTGTTTCATAATAGATAAAAATATCATCCAACATGCTCTCAGCTAATCTTGTCCAATAAACTTCTAAATTCATTATACATATTTAGATTTTAAATCAACTGATTTAATTACTCTATCATTCTCTGAATCATTAAGGGATTGGTCAATTTCTTGATGAAATTTTTCCAAGCTCATTGGCTCAAGATTATTTTTATAAATATTGGATTTGCTTTTTTTTAAGAAAATCTCCAGTTCACTAATAACTCCTTCATTTTGAATACGCAGAAACTCTTGAACAAATGATATTTTCCTTTCTTGCAAGTTCATTTTAACAATCCTTTCAACTAACCTTCTTTTTCTATTTGAGTTAAATTACGTCTTAAATTTTCTCCGTGGTTTACCTTTGATGGACAAACAAATGAGCAAAGTCCTAAATCTTCTTCGTCCAATTCTAAGCAACCAAGTTGTTCGGCTTCTTCAATATCATTTACTGCTAAAGCACGCAATAAGTAATTTGGAAGAATATCCAATGGCATTACAGCCTCGTAACTTCCTACAGGAACTATTGCACGTACACCACCGTGGAGTGCTGTTGAAAAATTTAACTTTTTCTTTGGCATTACTACCGATTTAACTGAGAATCTATTTCCAAATGGATTTACCCAACCGAAGAATTCTCTTTCTGAATCTTCTTCAATAACAGAAACTGTTTGATGATATCTTCCAAGATATGAAACGTAACTAGTAGCATGATGCCCAGTAAAGACGGAGCCAGAGATTATTCTGTTCTCACCATTTTTAAGTGCATCGGTAGTTAGCTCAGATAAATCTGTTCCAAGTTCGGTTTTAATTAATGTAGGTAGTTTTACTTGCGAACCACCAACTGCAATTACTCTATTGGTATCAATTTTTCCAGTTGTAAAAAGATTACCAATAGCAGCAACGTCCTGGGCATTTACATACCATACTTTTTTAGATGCACTTACCGGATTAAGAAAATGGATGTGAGTTCCAACCAAACCAGATGGATGTGGTCCTTCAAATTCTTCAACTTTTAATTTGTTGGAATTTATTGTAGGAACTTTTGAGCTTGGTGCTTTGCAGAGAAACACATTACCTTCGGTTAATCTCTCAAGCACTTTTAATCCGTTCTCAAATGCTTTCTCTTTTCCTTCAAGAATCTTTTCAATTGATGGGGCAAACGGATTTGAATCCATTGCTGTAACAAAAATTGAATTAGGGGTTGTTGCTGGGTCAGCTACTTTTGAAAAAGGACGAACTCTTAGTGAAGTCCACACACCAGACTCAATTAAATTTTCTTTAACAGAATCGGAAGTTAAATTTGATAGCTCATTTTCGGAATAACTTTTGAAAGTTATTTCATCTCTACCAGATTTTTCAATTACCATCGATTTAAAAGCTCTTTTTTCACCACGATTTATTTCAACAATTTTGCCAGTTGCAGTAGCAGTAAACTTAACTCCTGGTGTTTTTTTATCGGTAAAAAGAAGTTGACCTTTTTTTACCTCATCGCCAACAGCAACAAGCATTGTAGGCTTCATTCCTACATAGTCGTCACCAAGTAAAGCTACTTTTTTTGTTAAAATTGTTTTTGAAATTTCTTGCTTCGGAGAGCCATTAAGTGGAAGGTCTAAACCTTTCTTTATCTTAATTTTTGCCATATAATATTTATTAGTTATTAATAAAAAACAAAGATACAAAGAACTCTATTTCTAAAAAAGAGATAATAACAGAAATGTTAAAAAAAAAGCAAAAAATTATCCTGCAGGCCAAGTCATTTGTCTTCCTCCCAAAAGGTGCATATGCAAATGGTAAACTTCTTGTCCTCCTTTATCTCCACAATTAAAAACTAATCGGAAGCCGTCTTCTGAAATTCCTTCACTTTTTGCAATTGAGTTAGCAACATCTATCATTTCGCCAAGTAACGAACCGTGTTCTTTGCCATTAATTTCGCGAACTGTTGGGATTTCTTCTTTGGGAATTATTAAAATATGAGTTGGTGCTTGCGGATTGATATCCCTAAATGCTAAAACAGAATCTGATTCAAAAACTATATCTGCTGGAATTTCTTTGTTAATGATTTTGGTAAAGATTGTATCTGCCATGTTTTTCTCCTAATAAATTGTATAGTCCAAAAATAAGAAAAGAATTAGAAAATGATTTGTTAAATTAAGGAATAATAATTGTTGAATTGTTGAATTGCTCAATTGTTAAAAACAATTCGTAAATTAGTGTTTATATAAACTTAGGATGAAAAATGAAAATAGGAATAACTGGCGGAATTGGTTCGGGGAAATCTTTAGTTTCCGAAATAATTTCACAAGCAGGATATAAAGTTCTTAATGCTGATGATATTGCAAAACAAATTATGGTGGAAGATGAGTCTGTGCGGGAATTAATAATTGATGCTTTTGGAAATGAGTCATACAATGGAAATGAATTAAACACAAAATATGTTTCTAAAAAAGCATTCTCATCTGTTGATAATATTAATATACTTAACTCCATTGTTCATCCTCCAATGGTCTATAAAATAAATGAGCTAATGAATAAAGAATTGGATGATAGCAAAATAGTTTTTGTTGAAGCTGCCCTTGTTTTTGAAGCAGAGGTTGATGAAATATTAGACCATGTATTACTTGTTACTGCCGATGAAGATAAACGAATTGAACGTGTTACGAAAAGAGAAATTGGAAGACTATCAAAGAAAGAAATTTTAGAGAGAATGAAGTTCCAAATACCAGAAAATGAAAAAGAGAATCTTGCAGATTTTACAATAAAAAACAACTCGACACTTGCAGATTTAGAAATGAAAACTAAATTGTTTTTAACTGTATTTGAGTCGATGAAAGGGTGAAATGAATTTTGTCGTTATTGCACTAGTGTAAAGTTAACTATACTTTGTCGGTAAATTAGCCCTCACCCCAACCCTCTCCCAAGGGGAGAGGGAGCAGTCCCTCTCTTTTTAAGAGAGGGGTTGTCCAAAGGACTCCTTTGGAGGGGTGAGTTTTTAGATTACCGTCATTTATAAATTAACATAACACTAGTTCGGTTTTTGAACAATAGCCTGTTCCGATATTTTTTGTGGGAATGGCAACCTTTCACAGAATAGCACTAATTATATTTGCCTTCACTAAACAGAAAGGGAATAACTAAATGGATAAAATTGAAAATCCTAAAGTTGCAGAAGTATTCAAAAAATATCCAAACTCAATTCGTAAAAAAATGATGACCCTTCGTCGGATTGTATTGGATACTGCGAAGGCAACAGATGGAGTAAAGGAAATTGAAGAAACCTTAAAGTGGGGTGAACCTAGCTACGTTGCAAAAGGTGGTAGCACTATTAGAATAGATTGGAAAAATAAAAAGCCAAATCAATATGCAATGTATTTTAATTGCAAAACTTTGTTAGTGGAAACATTTAAAATGGTTTACGAAGACAAATTAAAATTTGAAGGGAAACGAGCAATTGTATTTAATCTTGAAGATAAGATACCAATCGAGGAGTTAAAGCATTGTATTGCACTATCGCTAACTTATCATAGTATAAAGCATCTTCCAATGTTAGGTATTTAAAATAGATGTTACACTAAAGATAAATGCTATCTTCTAAAATTTTCACATATATTTTTCCACTTGAAACTATTAGTAAATCTTCAGTTAGTTTATCAACAAGTTCTGGTTTTATCAAACACTCAATCTGTGGATTTTCACTAAACAGATTATTTATATTTTTGACTTTATAAGTGTTTATAAAATGATGAACATCGCTAATAAAGTCATATCCAAAATCAATATTAATTTTTGAGTAATTATTTTTTGCAACAATTGTTGCATTTTCAATTGCTCCAAAAGCTGAGTTGTAATAAGTCTTTCCAAGCGGACCAACTCCAAGTTTTGTTCCGCCATAATATCTTGTAGATATTATAAGCACATTCGATAAATTAAAATGTTTAATTGCATTTAAAATTCTAATCCCCGCAGTACCATTGGGTTCTCCGTCGTCGGAGTACTTAAAAGACTCGTCCTCAATAAATTTATAAGCATAACAATTGTGTGTTGCATCGTAATGTTTTTTTCTTGTCTCAGAAAGAATAGTTTCTGCTTCCTCAATATTTTGGATAGGGAATACTCGTCCAATAAAAAGTGAGCCTTTCTCTTTCAATTGAAATTCTGATGTTTTAATAATTGTTTTTATTTCTTTCACTTGTTGTGTTTTCAAAGTTATTGCAAACCTAGTTTTTTATAATATCAGCTTGGTTTTTTTATCATAATTTCATTTTTAGTTTATTTGAATATAATATTTACTCTTATGCGATGAGAGTTTTTACCAATCACTATATTTTTTTATATTTGCACCTCAAAATAATTAACTATTGGTCATTGTGAAACTTAAATTTTTTTGAGTTGAAGCTCTGTGAGAGTTCCTATGGGGCAATCTGTTGGAGCCATTTCATTTAATGTAGTTGCAATCTAAATAGGTTTCTACACTCGTTCAAAAAACTAAACCTATTATAATAACATAGAAAGTATAAATATACATGAAAAACAAAAAAGCTTTAACAATAATATTTTTAACAGTTTTTATCGATTTACTTGGTTTTGGAATTCTTATCCCAATACTTCCTACATTTGCAAGTGGTGAACTTGGTATTTCCGATTTTGGAATTGGAGTAATAATTGCTGTTTATTCATTAACACAGTTCCTCTTTAATCCAATAATAGGGCGTATTTCTGATAGAGTAGGACGGCGACCGATAATTTTAGTTACGCTTTTAATAACCTCCTTCTCCTATATTCTGTTTTCGTTTTCCACTACATTTCTAATTCTTTTTGCCTCTCGTTTTTTGGCTGGAGTTGGTGGTAGCAACATTGGTGCTGCTCAGGCATATATAGCTGATATTACCGACAAGAGCAACAGAGCCAAAGGAATGGGAATGATTGGTGCTGCCTTTGGGCTTGGCTTTGTGTTTGGTCCTATTATGGGTGGAATTCTTTCTGAATATGGTTACCAATATGTTGGATTTGCATCTGCTGGGTTCTCGGTTTTAGCATTTCTATTTGCTTTTATTTTCCTTCCAGAATCTCTTAAAGAGAAAAAGCCAATGGCTAATTTTTCAATATCGTTATTTAAAATTAGTGATTTTAAAAGTATCATGAAGATTCCTAATGTTGGAGTTTTTATTTTTCTTTTCTTTATAATTATTTTTTCTGTAGCAAATATTTATGGAACTTTTGCCTTGCTTGGGCAAAAATACTACGGTTTTACAAATAGAGAAAATGGATACCTTTTTGGAATTATTGGAATTATAAGCACAATTATTCAAGGAGGACTTATCAAAAGGCTTTCAACAATGTGGAGTGAAAAAACAATAATTATTGTCGGATTAATTGCCCTAATGTTTGGTTTAGGATTACTTCCATATGGCTCTGATTTTACTGGGGTAGCTCTAATTTCTGTTATCCTAGCAGTAGGAACTGGAATTTTGCAACCAACGCTTATTAGCTTGGTATCAAAATATTCACCAGAAGATAGGCAAGGTGCAATTCTTGGATTCAATCAATCAATAGCTTCGCTTGCTCGTGTTTTGGGTCCGCTTTGGGGAGGATTTGCATTTCAAGCACTAGGATACGAAGCACCATTTGTAACTGGCGGAATTTTTGCATTTATTACGATTTTAGCAACATTATATCTAGTTAAAACTAAAAAGTTGAATATAAATTAGGTTTTGCTACTTTTATATAATTTAATTATTAGAAGTTATTACATTAAATGGAATAATTAAAGAATATAGAACCAACGCAGAAGAAAAGCATTTAGAAGAGAGGGATAATCTTGCAAAATCATATTCGTGCAGAGCAGCAATTAAAGCTGGCGATAGATTAAACGAACAAGAA
>CAMZLW010000046.1 GCA_947311785.1 uncultured Ignavibacteriales bacterium
AAAGAGCTTTTGGTATCGCAATAGATTCTCGTTGAGTCGATTCTAACAATTTATCATTTCGAAACTAAACTATAACTCATTTAGCAATAGTTTTATAGTCGATCTTTCTCGTTTTAGTTTTTTAGGTAGAAACAATAAAAGATACTATACAAGTACCTATAGGAGAATGGACAAATGAATTCTACAAAGCAATAGTAATACCAAACGGAGTAACATACACAATAATAGCAAAAGACTTGCATACCAAAGAAGTGTTGGAAGGAGTTACAATGAGACTGGCAGGAGCAGAAGCTCTAACATTTTCAGGAACAAGTGATAGCAAAGGAGAACTAACACTTAATAATGTTACAAATGGATATTATTATTTTTACCTAACTCCACCTGAAGGACATTACGGAGTTACAAATAAGAAAGGAGAGTTTCACGTAATAACACCACAAACTGAAGAAGACCTAAAAGACACATTAATGGTATATCTTTGGGGTAAAAAACTACCATTACCAGGGACAAATGAATATAGAGAACCAAGCCTAATAGAAATAAAAGAAATGGCGCCACGAACAATAAATCTACAAAGGGCATTAAGACGAGAAGTGCATAACCTAAATGAAACAGGAGAACAACTAGAGAGAGCAAGAAAATTTTACGCATACGTAGATAGCACTGTGTTTAATGGAAAATGGGGAATAAAATTAAAAACAAATGAACCATATAACTTTGCTAATCATGACGGGCAAAGTTTTTCTCTTGAAAATATGCAAGATTATTGGTATAATGTAATAACAGATGGTAACAGTCATACAGAAACTGATGGTAGTGGAGATATACATGTTGCTCGCGCACCGCTACAAAACTATATTATTGTTGGCCAAGCACACATTCCCTCTTTCCAGGAAGAACCCAATGAACTTCCTGAGATAGCTAAAGAAATAATATTTAGAATCGGAAAATATGGAGTAGTTGGAAGTAGGGAAAGTGTAGGAAACGCCACACCATCTTGGCCAACAGAAACAGATAGAACATTAATGTACTCATACAATGAACATGAAAATACAACACTAACTAATAATAAAGTTATATATTATACTCCATACGATTTAACAGAGTAAAATTCTTTCTTTTAAAAAATAATGCCAAAAATAGTAAAAATATAAATTTAATAACCTTTTATAGCATCAAGAATAGCACCCAAGTAAAAATTCCCGTTATTTCACCCACCAAAAGCAACACCACCTAAAAGGCAATAAAGCCAAGATAAAAAATAACGGGAGTTTGATTCAAACTCCAACTCAAAAAGCTGAAAAGCATCCAAGTAAAAATTTCGTTCTGAATCGCTGTTAAAAACTACATTTTGAACAGAATATTTTAAGGAGAGATTTTTTGACTTTTATAAAATCTGAAAATTGCCGTTTACACAAAAACAGCCTCGATTATCATCATTCACTATTAGAGTTTTTTAAACAGTTTGTATTAACTTTCCTGAATTGTATTTATGTATTATACTGGATATTAATGTTTGATATGGAATGCCTTCTTCAAGTGCTTTTGCCTGAATATTAATATAATCCTTTGTTGTTAGTCTAATATTAATACGTTTATTTTTCGTAAAATTCTCTTTTGCTGAAACTATATATTCTTTTTTAGTATCAGCATTAACAGAGTTCCACTCCCCACTGTTGAAAGATTCAATTAATTCTTTTTCTTCTTTATCAATATATTTCATTTTTCTTTCTCCTTATCCAAATATATTTTTGTTGCTTCTCTACTTGGATAAATTGTTTTCAAAAAATACTTTTCTTCATCTTCTACAAACGGAACAATGTAAACGTAGTCTTCTATCTCAACAATAAACATTTTTTGATTCGGATATTTTTTAGAATTAGGATGCTCAACTAAATTAAGTAATTTATCATTTTTAATTGCAGCAACAATATCCTCAAAAGAAATTTTTCTAATTCTCTTTAATAGTGTATTTTGGGATTCGCTCCAATCGTAATATTTCATTTTTTTTAACAAAATGGATGCCTATAAGACTCAAGCAAACTTATAACAAATTTCACTATTAATCAAGTAGATAGATTTTAGAAAATTTGAAGACTGGGATGAAAAATAAAAAAGGGGCTAGAAAAGCCCCTTCAAAAAATAATACTATTTTTTTTATACTTAACTACATCCAGTAGTAGCACCACAAGTGTTACATTTCAAACAAGTTCCATTTCTTACCATAGTCATGCTTCCACACTCAGGACAAATATCTCCAGTGTAGCCTTGCTGTTTAGCTTGTATTCTTTCACGAACTTCTGCACTAACTCTATTTTTTACTGCAACTTTTGGCGTAGCATTTTGCGATGGACTCTGATGAATGTTATCACTTCTATCTAAAAGAATTGTTCTTTCGCTAATAATCTCTTCGCTCTCGTAATCGGGAACTACTTGAATTTTATCGCTATTAGCTATTGAAGGAATTTCTTCATCAATATGAGCCAAGTCATTTCTATCCAAATAGGAAACAGCTAATTCTCTAAATATGTAATCAATAACAGATGTTGACATTTTAATTCGTTTATGTCCAGATACTGGTCCCGAAGGCTCGAAGCGTGTAAAGATAAAGGCATCAACAAATTCTTCCAACGGAACACCGTGCTGAAGACCAAGTGAAATTGCAATAGCAAAGTTATTTAACAAACTTCTGTAAGCTGCACCTTCTTTTGCCATATCAATAAATATTTCGCCAAGTTCACCGTTATCGTAATCACCAGTTCTTAAATAGACTGTTTGACCATTTATTTTTACTTTTTGAGTATAGCCTTCTCTTCTATCAGGAAGTTTTCTGCGTTTAGCAATGTATCTGTGAATAATTTTTTCGGCAACTTTTACAATATCGTTTTCTTCTTTAGTTTCAATTATTTCTTCAATAATATCATCTTCCGATAATGTATTTAATGGTTGCGAAAGCTTAGAACCATCACGATAAATTGCATTAGCCTTAAGTCCAAAACTCCAAGATTTAATATAGGCTTCTTTTACATCTTCAATTGAAGCTTCATACGGGAAGTTAACAGTTTTAGAAATTGCACCAGAAAGGAATGGTTGTGCGTTTGCCATAATATTTATGTGAGCATCGGCTGCAATATATCTTGTTCCTTTTTTACCGCATTTATTTGCACAATCAAAAACTGGATAATCGTCATGCTTCAAGAACGGTGCACCTTCAACAGTCATAGTTCCACAAACAAAATCGTTAGCTATCGAAATCTCTTCCTTTGTAAAACCTAAATGCTCTAACAAGTTAAAATCAAAATCATTTAACTCTTTTTCAGTTAAACCAAGTTTCCCTTTTACAAAATCATCGCCAAGTGAAAAGCGATTGAATGCAAAACTAATTTCAAAAACAGATGGAAGCATTGCTTCAATTTTTTCAATTAAGTCGTCTGTAAATCCACGAGAGCGTAAAGATTCTGGGTTAATATTAGGGCAACCTTGAAGAGTTCCAGCCCCTTTAGCATACTTTTCAATTTCTGCAATTTGTTCTTTGTTGTATCCAAGTTTTTTTAATGCTGGAGGAATTGATTGATTGATTATTTTGAAATATCCACCACCAGCAAGTTTTTTAAATTTAACCAAAGCAAAGTCTGGCTCAATACCAGTAGTATCGCAATCCATCACTAATCCAATAGTTCCAGTTGGAGCAAGAACTGTTACTTGTGCATTGCGGAAACCATGTTTCTTTCCTAAATCAACAGCTCTATCTGCATCTTCGCGAGCTGCCTTTAATAAATCGGAAGGACAATATTTGGGATTTATTCCTTTTGGAAAAATTGTTAATCCTTCATATTCTTCTCTTGGAACATTGTAAGCAGCACGTTGATGATTACGAACTACACGAATCATACTCTCTTTATTTTTATCGTGCATAGCAAAAGTGCCATGTTCTTTAGCCATTAATGCCGAAGTTGAGTAAGCAGTCATGTGCATAATAGCTGTAATTGCTCCAGTAATTGCACCAGCCTCCTTGCTATCGTAAGGTATTCCCTGACGCATTAACAACGAGCCAATGTTTGCATATCCAAGACCAAGAGTTCTATAGTCGTAACTATTTTGTGCAACTTCTTTGCTTGGATATTGTGCCATCATCACACTAATTTCAAGAACAATAGTCCATAAATGTGAAGCATGTCTAAAATCATTAATTAAAAATTCATGTTTATCATCATTATAAAATTTTACAAGATTAAGCGAAGCTAAGTTACAGGCAGTATCATCCAAGAACATATATTCACTACAAGGATTTGAAGCAACAATTTCGCCACTTTCAATACAAGTGTGCCATTCGTTAATTGTTGTATGATATTGTAAACCAGGGTCGGCTGAAGACCACGCAGCAAAGCCAATATCATCCCACAAATCATTTGCTCGTAAAGTTTTAATAGCTACTGGTTTTCTGTTCTCTTCTTTAGCTTTTTTCTTTTCAACTCTGCCAAGTAAATCCCAATCACCATCGTTAATTACTGCATTCATAAACTCATTTGTAACACGAACAGAGTTGTTTGAGTTTTGCCCAGAAACAGTTGCGTATGCTTCCGAGTTCCAATCAGTATCGTAAGTAGGAAACTCTATTGATTTAAATCCAGCCTGTGCTAATTGAATTGCACGCTCAATGTAGTTTTCTGAAATTCTAAATTTTCTTGCTTCTAAAATTGCTGCTCGTAAATATTTATTTGTCTTTTTGCTAAATCTATCATTTTCTGGATGCTCTTTGTAACAAGCAGTCATAATATTATTTAGATGAATATTATTTAAATGTGAGCCAGTTACAATTGAAGCAACTTTTTGTTCTTCAAGAACTTTCCAGTTTATATATTCTTCAATATCAGGATGGTCTATATCAAGAGTTACCATTTTTGCAGCACGGCGCGTTGTTCCGCCCGATTTAATTGCACCTGCTGCTTTATCCCCTATTTTTAAGAAAGACATTAGCCCAGAAGATTTTCCACCACCACTTAAAGATTCGTTTGAACCACGAACATTTGAAAAGTTAGTTCCAGTTCCAGAACCATATTTGAAAAGGCGTGCTTCACGAGTCCACAAATCCATTATTCCACCCTCGTTCACTAAATCATCGCTAACAGATTGTATAAAACAAGCGTGTGGTTGAGGATGTGTATAGGCATCTGTTGCCTGTGTTAATTTTCCAGTTTTATAATCCACATACGAATGCCCTTGTGCTGGACCATTAATTCCGTAAGCCCAATGTAAACCAGTATTAAACCACTGTGGCGAGTTTGGTGCCGACATTTGATTTGCCAACATATATAAATGCTCTTCGTAAAAAGTTCTTGCATCTTCTTCCGAATCAAAATAATTTGCTTTCCAACCCCAGTAAGTCCAAGTGCCTGCCAAACGATGAAACACTTGACGTGAATCACTTTCGGATGAGTATCGCTCTTTTTCTGGAAGAGCTTCTAATCTATCAATGTCAGGAAGTGAAGGTTGCAACCATTTTGGCACACCTTTTTCGTTAGCTTTTTTTGTTAAGCGCGGAACTCCAGCTTTTCTAAAATATTTTTGAGCAATAATATCGGTAGCAACTTGCGACCATCCTTTGGGGACGGCAACATCCTCCATTTTAAACACACTTGAGCCATCCGGATTTTTAATTTCCGATGTTCTTTTAACAAATTCCATTGCTTCAAATGGGTGAATTTCTGGTTTAGTAAAACGTCTTTTAATTTTCATTCAGGATACCTATACTTAAAGATATTATTGACACACACAGCTATAACTTATTTAATAACAATGTTTTAGGAGGACTTGCTGGCTAAAACACTAATTAATTATTGGAGTTTCAAAATAATAATTTTTTTTTTAGGATGCAAAAAATTAAGCAATATATTTATTTTCCAACTACCTAATACACCTAAATAGTTATAGTTATTATTCGATATCAATTCAAATTTCAATCATTTGTAAAGAGAAAAAAAATTCATATTTTGTTATATAATTATTAAGATTTATGGAGACTTTATGGAGTATGATAGAACAGCAGGAATTTTGTTACATCCAACCTCTTTGCCTGGCAAATTTGGAATTGGAGAATTGGGAAGCGAAGCTATAAATTTCGTTAATTTTCTACACAAAAGTGGTCAAAAGTTGTGGCAAGTCTTCCCTTTGGGTCCAACTGGATATGGCGACTCTCCGTATCAAAGTTTTTCAACTTTTGCAGGCAACCCATATTTAATAAGTTTAGAAAAATTGCACGAAGAAGATTTACTTTCCAAAACTGAATTAAATTTGATGCCACACTCCAATCCACACAAAGTTGATTTTGGCTCAATCTATGAAAATAAACTAAAAGTATTACGCATTGCATACGAAAACATGAAAAAAAGTGGCAAATCAATTCTTGATGAATGCAACGACTTTTGCGATAATAATAAAGATTGGCTCGAAGATTACGCACTTTTTATGGCTGTGAAAAATTATCACAACGGAGTTCATTGGAAAGATTGGGATAGCGAAATTGCTTTCAGAAAAAATGATGCAGTAAAAAAATGGAAAGCAATGCTTCTTGACGAAGTTGGTTTTCAAAAATTTATGCAATTCAAATTTTCTACTCATTGGAATATAGTTCGCAAATATGCCAACGAAAAAGGAATTCAAATTATTGGAGATTTACCAATTTTTGTAGCTTACGATAGCTCGGATGTTTGGGCTAACAAAACACTCTTTACTGTTGACGAAAAAGGAAACCAAGAAACCGTAGCTGGTGTTCCTCCAGATTATTTTAGCAAAACTGGTCAGCTTTGGGGAAACCCTCTTTACCGCTGGGATGTAATGGAAAAGGATAATTTTGCATGGTGGCAACAGCGTTTGAAAAAGATGTATGAAGTGGTTGATATAGTTCGTATAGATCACTTTCGTGGACTTGAGGCGTTCTGGGAGGTGCCTGGCGGTGCTGAAACAGCAATAGATGGCAAATGGGTTAAGGCTCCTGGAATGAAGCTATTTGAAACGTTCAAAAAGACTTTTGGAGACGTAAAAATACTTGCCGAAGACTTAGGAGTAATTACCCATGAAGTTGAAGAACTTCGCGATACTTTTAATTTGCCTGGAATGAAAATACTCCAATTTGCTTTTGGAGAAAATGGTGACAAAAACTTCCTACCAGAAAATCATATAAAAAATTGTTGCGTTTACACTGGCTCGCACGATAACGATACTACCAAAGGATTTTTTGATGCCGAACGCAAAAATAATACTGGTGTATTTGAATGGACACAGAAATACCTCAACTATTATGGCAATGATATTTGCACTGAACTTATTAAAACAGCTTACAAATCCGTTGCAAATATTGTAATAATACCTATGCAAGATATTTTAAATCTTGGAACTGAAGCAAGGATGAACTTCCCCGGCAAGCTTGGCGGAAATTGGGCTTGGCGTTTTAGTTGGGATCAAGTTCCAGGAGAATTAAGCGACCGATATATGAATATGGTTGAAACATATAACAGATGAATATAATTGACTGGATAGGTTCAATTGGAGTTTTCCAAATACTTCTAGCATATTTTCTAAACGTAATTGGAAAAATCTCGACAAAAGATTTATCGTTTATTATGTTGAATCTAATTGGTGCATCTATGGCTTGCCTAGCTTCAATACTATTAGATTACTTGCCATTTATAATCTTGGAAGGAGCTTGGACAGTTGTTTCGATAGTCTCACTTATAAAATATAAAAGTAAAATTCACTAAAAAATATGGATAGGTTAAAAAAAATGAGACTATTGTTACTACCCTTATTAATATTTTTTATAGGCTGCTCTTCATCACATCTTGAACAAGGTTCTCTCACAGAAGAGGCATACCTTTCTAAAATTAATAAAGAGCTTAACAATGAAGATGTAATTATAAACTACACTAATAATAAAAGTGAAGAAGGAGTGTTCATAAGAGTTGACTCAAAATTTCTATTAATAAAAAAATCTAATACGATAAAAGAAATTTCAATAAATCGTGTTCGCTCAATAGAGTATCAAAATGGATCTGTATTAGCAGGTTCAATAGTAGGTGGAATTGTTGGATTTTTTGCAGGAGCATTGATTGTTAAAGCTTCTGGTGCCACAATTAATTTTGGTGGAGGTAGTAAGAATCCTGAATTCATTTTGGCAATACCATTTACAACTTTAGCTGGAACAATTTGGGGTGGTGTTCAAGGAAATAGCTATAAAACTATAAAATTAGAAATAGATAGCACTACATCAAGTGCTAAAATTAGATAACAATTCATAATAAAAAGGATTTTCATGTTAGGATTTATTAAAAACTTAATTTCAAATAACAGAGAAGCTCAATCTGAAATGGGCAATAAATATAATTCAGAAACACAATTGCAAATTGCTACTTGTGCTTTATTCCTAGAAATTGCAAACGCCGATGATGATTTTTCAATTGAAGAAAAAGTATTTATTGAAAAAACAATGAAGAAAGAATTTAATCTCGATGATGAATTAGTAGCAGAATTACTTCTCCACGCAACTCAACAAACAGACGAAAGTGTTAGTCTGTATGAATTTACCGATGTTATCAATAAACAATTTGGCAAGGATGAAAAATTGATTATACTCAAAAATCTTTGGCGGTTAGTTTTTGCAGATGGCAAATTAGATATGTACGAGGAATCTTTTATGCGAACAATCAGTAAAAATTTGCACCTCGAACATTCTGATATGATTGCAACAAAGTTGGAAGTTAAGGAGGAAAGGCTAAGTTCAAATTAATGTAAATTTTAATAATTGTACTTTTTCTCTATTATAAAACTCTTCGTTTGCAGAATCTAGAAAGGAGTTGTACTGAGCTTATAATAAATTCAGTACAGCTCTTATTTGTTTTACAAAACCTTCTACTAGCAATTATGGGTAAAAAGATAATCCCATCAATAACAATAGGTTTATCTTTTTAGATGTCTTTCGTATAATTTCAGTAAGCTGGTTAATAATAGCTTAGACTACTTTAACCCAAATTCAGCATTAGAAAAGCACAAATGCTGAATCGCTCAAGTTGGAGTAAGGGATGATAACAATAATCCATTAACCTAAACGGTTATCATCCCTAACTCCAGCTAAGGCGGGGCAGGTCGTCTTCTGTGTTGATGATTTTTAATTAGGGTCTTGTTCTTTCCAATCCTATTGCATAATCGGGGTTTAAAGGATGATAAGATTTTTTGAATAAAAAAAATCATATTCCTTGAAATTATTTTATTCTATCTCTATATTTATAATCTGTATTTTTAAAGAATGGCGAGGTAGCTCAGTTGGTTAGAGCAGTGGAATCATAATCCACGTGTCGGGGGTTCAAATCCCTCCCTCGCTACAATATTTTTTAGGAGAAGTTAAATGTACACTTTATTAATTACAATTGAAATAATACTGTCGTTTTTGGTAGTTGTAGTAATTTTATTACAATCTAGTAAAGGTGGCGGAATGGCTGGTATAACTGGCGGTGCTGCAGGCAATTTTGGAAGTATGTTTGGTTCGCGTAGGACGGCAGATTTTTTAAGTAAATCAACATGGTGGTTAGGCGGTGGCTTATTAGTTTTAGCAATAGCTATTAACCTTTTCTTTTTGCCTGGTCAAACAACAAGCGAACAACGTGAAAGCATTATTCAAAATGCTGCAAGCCAACAAGCTCCTACAACTCCATCTCTACCAATTACTGGTAGCACAGAAGAAGTTCCAACAAACACAGAAAAATAAATTTAATACACAGTTAGTTTTTTTTGAAACCTATCTTTTTTCTTATGAAAAGATAGGTTTTTTTGTATATTCACAGTCCAATTTAAAATATGGAGTAATTATGGCAAAAAAGAAGGCAACAGTTTTACCAGCTTATAACAATAGTGAGTTTATAAATTCTGCTGGTGCAAGAGAATTAAGAATTTTATCGGAATTTATTGAACCGAAATTAAGATTTAATAAAAATAAAATTATTGATACAATAGTATTTTTTGGCTCTGCAAGAATTAAATCGGAGAAAGAAGCGAAAGCAAAACTTAGAGAATTAAAAAAATCTGATAATAAAACATCGCGCAAATACAAGAATGAATTAATTGTAGCAGAAAGAATGTTACTGATGTCGCGTTACTACGAGGATGCGGTTGAGTTATCTAAACGCTTAACGGAATGGTCGATGAAATTATCGGAAGATGAGAAGCGCTTTATTGTCTGTAGTGGTGGTGGCCCTGGTATAATGGAGGCTGCAAACAAAGGTGCAAAGTTAGCTGGTGGCGATTCAATAGGATTAAATATTTCAATTCCGTTTGAGCAATTTGGAAATAAATATCTTAAGCCCGAATCTACATTTGAATTTCATTATTTCTTTATGCGAAAATTTTGGTTCGTTTATCTTGCAAAAGCTTTAATAGTTTTTCCTGGTGGCTTTGGAACACTGGATGAGTTTATGGAACTACTTACACTTATGCAGACCAAGAAGATTAAGAAAAATATGAAAGTAATTGTTTACGATGAAAAGTTCTGGAAGCAAATTATAAATTTTGATAAGCTAATTGAGTTCGGAACTGTGAGCAAAAGCGATATGAAGTTATTCGATTTTTGTAGTTCTATTGATGAAGTTTATAATAAAATTACAAAACACTTTGAAAAATTCTATTTAAAAAAAGCATTAAAGAAAACTTGTTCTACTTAGTAAATAAAACAAAACCCCTCAACTTTTGAGGGGTTTTTAACTTTAGTTATCTCTACGAGATTCTTTATAAGCTCTTCTTTTCGCCTTAATGCGTTCCAATCTATTTTCAATAGATGGCTTCACAAAATATTGACGTTTCTTGAATTCTTTAAGAACACCAGAACGTTCATATTTTTTCTTAAAACGTTTTAAAGCTCTATCAATATTCTCATTATCCGATAAAATAATTCCAACCAAAGTTATCACCTACCTTTCAGTGGTTTATTTAATTTAAGTGAACCGTAAATTTATATAAATAACTAGATATTTCAAAAATCAAAATCTTATATTTGTATATCAAAAAAAATATTATGAGGATTATTTTGGAGAAAGGGATGAAGATTTTAGTAACTGGTGGCAATGGGTATATAGGAAGTCATACAGTAATTCAATTAATTAATGCTGGCTACGAAATTGTAATTGTTGATAATCTTTGTAATAGTAAAATTGAAGCTCTAAGCCGAGTAGAAAATATTGTAAACACAAAAATAAAATTTCACAAAGTTGATTTACTCAATAAAGAAAAACTTAATCAAATATTTGAAGATGAAAAGGTTGATGCAGTTATTCACTTTGCTGGATTAAAAGCTGTTGGCGAGTCTGTCGAAATTCCGTTACACTACTACAATAATAATGTTGTTGGAACTCTTAACCTGCTTGAAGTAATGAAAAACAACAAGGTCTCTAAATTAGTTTTTAGTTCCTCGGCTACTGTTTATGGCGACCCTCACACAGTTCCAATTCTGGAAAACTTTCCGCTCTCGGCAACAAATCCTTACGGGCGTTCAAAATTAATGATTGAAGAGATACTTCGCGATTTATATAAGTCGGATAATAATTGGGATATTGCAATACTCCGTTATTTTAATCCAGTTGGTGCTCACGAGTCTGGCAAAATTGGTGAAGACCCAAATGGAATTCCAAATAATTTAATGCCTTTTATTACTCAAGTTGCTGTTGGCAAAAGGGAGTCTCTTGCGGTGTTTGGAAATGATTACCCAACTGTGGATGGCACAGGTGTTCGTGATTATATACACGTAGTAGATTTAGCTGCTGGGCATTTGAAAGCTTTAGAGAAACTAGTAAAAAATCCAGGTTGTGTAGAATACAATTTAGGGACTGGAAATGGCTACTCTGTTCTTCAGGTTATTGATGCTTTTAAAAAAGTATCGGGCAAAGAAATTGCGTATAGCATTGTGGATAGAAGAGCTGGAGATATTGCTGCCTGTTATGCTGACCCTAAATTTGCAAAAGAGGAGTTAGGATGGGAAGCCAAATATGGAATAGATAAAATGTGCGAAGACTCGTGGCGTTGGCAATCGCAAAACCCTGATGGGTATGAATGACTTTGGGAGTATGCAATATTATGTGGATGTTAAATTTTTTCTTAAATATTGAACAAAACAGATTGCATTTTATTATTTCATGCAGTAACTTAAGTTTTCATTATTAGAATGATAACTTAAAGTTGTAGTTTTTCTCTTTAATAATTATTGGATAGATGAAGTTAGAGAAAATAGTAATACTTATATTTTTTGTTTTTGGGGTATTCCAACAGCCAAGTTTTTCCGCAAACAAGACAAATCGTCCTATTAAGACCAAATCAAATTCTATTAGTAGTCAAGAGGCAAGTGGTGGTATTAAAGGCGTAGTTGTTGATGGAAAAGGGAAAGCACTTTTTTCTGCAAATATTATTCTGCTTGGAACTACTTTTGGTGCTGCTACAAGTTTTGAGGGTAAATACCGAATTGACAACATTCCCATAGGAAAATACAAACTACAAGTATCATACGTTGGTTACACAAAAAAGATAGTTGAAATAGAGATTGCAGAAAATAGATTTATTGAAATAGATTTTAATCTTAAGCCAGAGTCATTTAGTGTGGGCGGAATAACTGTTACTGCAAAGGAAGATTTACTACCTCGCAACATTGCTACTAAAACCGATATTAGCTCAGGTGAAATTGAACATTACCAAGCAACCAATCTCGGAGATGTCCTCGATTTAGTTCCTGGAGTTCAAAAATCTAATCCAGGTATTAATAAAACAAGTCAAATAGCAATAAGAGCCAGTGAGGGGGATAATGCTTCAGCCTTTGGAACAAAAGTAATTATTGATGGCGAGCCACTTTCAAACAATTCCAACCTGCAATTTGAAAGTTTATCTGCTGCAAAGTTTGGAGGTAGCAACATTGGTGGTAGTGTTGATTTAAGAGAAATTCCAGCAGATAATCTTGAATCTGTTTCAGTTATTTCTGGAATGCCTTCGGTAAGATATGGCGATTTTTCAAACGGAATTATTGAACTAAAAACTAAAATGGGTGTTGCTCCACACAGGGTAAAGATTAAGCATAACCCACATACAACCGAAGCAAACTTTGGTGGCGGTTTCGGAATTGGAAATAGTTCACTTAATTATAATGCAAATGTTGCACGCAGTGAAAGGGATTTGCGTATAGTTGGCGATGAATACACCAGAATGACTGGGCAACTCACTTTTGGAACTGCACATTCAAATAATTGGACTGCCCGCTACAAGTTTAAAGGACAGATTATTAACGATGAAAAAGAACCGCAAGGTGATTTGCTTAGAACCAAAGATTATAATAGAGGCTACACTATTGGATTAAATACTTGGGGAACAATTAAACCGTTTAATCAAATCTCTAAGTTTAAATATAACGCCTACGTTAGTATGAAAAATATCAACTTAATGAAAAGTAGGTTAAAGACCGAGTATCTTGTTACACCCGATGGCGATACAGTTTCATCCTACATGGGAAAATTAGAAAACAAGGGAACTCAGTGGCTTGCTGGCGGAAGAGTTGAATGGCAAAATGTTTTTTATACTGGGGATTATATACATAATTTTCTTGTTGGAACTGAAGCTCAGTATGATGCAAATACTGGTGAGGGAGTTCTGTTTGATACTGTTTACAATTACTATGGTGTCCAATCTGGACAACGACCATACACGTTCGATTCGATACCTGGACAATTAATTTTAAGTATGTATGCCGAAGATAAATTAACTGGACATTTCCTTTTCGATTTTTCGCTTATGTTTGGTTTCCGTTACGAAATGTATCGCCCTCACTCATTTAATTTAAGTGGACTTTGGGGAGATGGTGATTTAGTAAATTCGCATCAAGGCAGTTTTTTTAATCCAAGAATAAGTTTGTTGGCATACTTATCTTCTAAAAATCAGTTACGTATTAACTTTGGAAGTAGCTCTAAATCTCCTGCAATGAGTTCAATTTATCCACCCGAAAGTGTGTTGAAGTGGCGTAACCCAATAACTGGTAATACAGAGCATTTTAGATACGATAAAAGAGTTCCCAACTTGCAAGGTTATAAAACAACCCAACTTGAAGTTTCATACGACCACAAATTTTTAAATAAAATGGGTGTTTCGTTAACAGCGTATTATCGAACAAGAAACAATCAGCCAAAATCTCAAGATCAGTTAGTTTTTACAGAAATTGAAAATAACGGTAAAAAAGTTGTTTATTATGTTGATGCATATTCATTGAGTTATAATATTGGAAAAAATGAAAGCAAAGGGATAGAGTTCTCTTTTAGAACTGCACAAATAAAACCTTTAAATATGAATTTCAAAATAAGTGGTTCATACAGCTATAACCGAAATACGAATAGTGCATATTTATATACAAATAGCCCAGATTCAAGTGTTGGTCAATATCCTAATTATCACGTGCCTAATGTTGAAAGTGATACTACTATTGGAATGGTTTATCCATCTAGTGGCAAATGGAAAGACAGATTACAGATAAATTATTATATAAAATATATAAACAAAGAACTGGGACTTTGGGTTACTTTACGTGCCGAGCAGCTCTATTCCGAAAGGTATCAAAAGTTTAATTTAGTGCCAATGGATAAAAATAAATTATCCGATAAAAGAAAAGCTACAAGAGATTATAAAGAATCAATAATTTCCAAACCACCAAAGTGGCTCTTTAGTTTTAATGTTTCTAAATCTCTTTTTGATGGTGCAGAGGTTTCATTTTATGTGAATAATTTTATGGATAATCCAGCAATTTGGTATAGCTACTATCCTCCAGGAGAATATTATCGGGAAATAGAAAGAAACCCAAAGCTATTTTATGGAATGGAATTTAGTATGATATTTGACAAATTATTTAAATAAGCAATACGGAACTCACCCCAACCCCTCTCTTAAAAAGAGAGGGGCTTATTCCCTCCCCCTTTGGGAGAGGATTGTCCGAAGGACTCCTTTGGAGGGGTGAGGGAAAAATGTTTTACATCAGTGTTTACACGCTAATGATAAAATGGAAATTATAAAAATGAAAAAAACAATACTATTCATATTACTTCTAACAGTTCTATTTTCTTGCAAAGAAAATGCTCCTGTTCAAGTTGATGGAAAAGCTGAATTAACTGTTTTGGCAATGTGGAATAATTCCGCAATTGATTCAATAAAAAATTATGTTCCACTACCAAATGCTGAGATGATTCTTGTATCGGAGTATGGAACAAGAATTGAGCATAGTGATGATAGTGGAATGCTGAACTTAACCAATATTCCATCTGCTACTTATCAAATTTCGGCACGTAGAAAGCATCCTATAATACCAGACATAATAGTTGTAGGCAATGTTGTTGATGTTGATGTAATTAGTGGAAGCCCTGCATCAGATACAATATTTACAAATGCAATTTCAGCAAGTGGTATTTCAATTAACGAAATTTATGCTGGAGGACCTGTAAATAGTATCTATTTCTTTTATGACCAATATATTGAATTATACAATAGTAGCAGCGAAACAAAATATTTAGATGGAATGCAAGTTTTAAGAGTTACATCCAGCCGTGCATATTGTTCGCATCATTCTTCCGATGTTATTGGCGTGCCTGGTGGCGATTGGAATGGAGATGGAAATATTTTTGGTGTAACTTATGCCTTTAAGTTTCCTGGTAAACCTGGAGAAACAAAATATCCTTTTGCTCCAAACACTTTTAAAGTTTTAGCTCAAGATGCTTTCGACCATCGCAAAGCTGTTCCTGTTAGTGTCGATTTAAGTAGAGCCGATTGGGAGTTTGTAAGTCAATTTGATGCTGTAGATATTGATAATCCTAAAGTTCCTAACTTGTATAACATCTCAGATTGTAAAATAAGTGATTTCCTCATAAGCGTAACTTCCGATATCATTTTACTTACTTCAGGAGTAGATTCAGTTTTAAGTGATGGAATAGACATTACAACAATTATTGATGGAGTTGAATATCAATCCAGCGGCACAAAAAGGATTACATTAGATTCCAGAATTGACCGTGGTTGGGTGCAATCGCCACCAAAGTATGATGGAAAATCGATGCAGCGAAGAGAAAAAGGTGTAGATACCAACGATGGAACATTAGATTGGGAGATAATTGATTTACCAACTCCAGGATGGCAATAAAAAAGTCTCTTACCGAAGGTATCCCTTTGGATAAAGTTGAAGGTTATAAGTGCCTAAAGTTAAAGGCATATGTTTGTGTAATGGAAATTAAATATTAAAATAATAGAATTGATACAGTTATTATTGTCATAAGTGTGAAACTTTACGCACTATCAACTTATAAATTTTTATGAAAATAAAACTAAAAATACTACTAACTATTTTACTCTTTACAAGTTCACTTTTGCTTTCGCAACAAAGCAGGTTGGATGCACTTGGCGGATTAAGTTATTCTATTGTGGATATCGATTCGCAAATTGACCCATATATAATGGGCGGAAACCCAGCTTGGATGGTTAACAGCTACACAAATCAGAGATTGGAAATAAATCCACTTTATACAAATAGTAATGGAAATTATCACAGACTTTTTGAATCGGGTAATATCACTAATGTTGATGTGAGTTTTTTAGGAATTAAACCACTTGGCAATAGTGGAACTTTTAGAGGATATGCAGCTTACAATTATGAAAAGCAAAAAGATAGATACAGAGTTTTAACTCTTACGCCATACTCTGGCGATGCGTTTTTCTTTACCGATTCTACTTCTGGCGATTATAGATATAGTGGACCAACATTCGAGTTTATGCACAGTCTTGAAGTAATTGATAATCTTTTTATTGGTGCTTCGGTTAACTATAAAATTTTAGACGGATTAAAAAAAGTTTATACTTTTGCCGAAACATTGTATCGTGATGTGTCGGCTAATGTAGGAGTGGCTTACAAATTATCTGATAATCTTTCTCTCGGAATTAATTATCAAATTTTTGATACACAAGAAAAAATTTTAGCAGACGATGTTAATAAACGAAATGTTCAAACATTCCTTTATCGTGGCGATACACACAGAATAGTATTAAACGGTGGATCGCAAGATTTCAAAATAAAAAGATTTGGAAATATTTTTGGATTCCAAACTCAATTTATACCAGTTAAAAATTTAACTGTAGGCTTTGATGTTAAATATCAAGTTAGTAACTCTAGCTCATTATTTAGAGTTACATCCATAATTGATACTGAGGATGGATACACAAGTTTTGATAAAACCAATATAAACATGCAAGCAAGATGGCAACTAAATAATATTGTTAATATCGGATTTAAAGCAGGGTACAACGATAATAATAGCTGGTCTAAAAACAGCAAACACAATTTAACCCTTTGGGAGCTTGGTGTTAATGATATTTTTACTGGTGTTGGATTTACATATTCAAATAAAAAGTTTCTTGTTGGAACAGAATATGAACTGCATTCTATTTCATCAGATTCTGCTAAATATATAGATAATAAATTTTCAAAAATATCAGCATTTAACCATATTGCAAGAATCGGAGTTGAAACATCTCTAAGTGAATCGGTTGCTTTAAGAATTGGATATAATTTTATTTTCAAAGAACACGATTTTATTTTTGGTGGCAAAAATGTTGCTACACATTTTATTACATTTGGTGGAGCAATTAAAATTTCGGAAACAATAGAAATTGAACCACGTGTTGAATATTCACACACCAGCACAAGTAACAACAATAAACGATATAAAAATAATTTTGGAATATATACAACACTAAGGTTTTATAATTTTTAACTTTACAAGTACGGAGGTATCATGATTAAAAAAATATTAATTTTATTACTACTCACTTCTTCATTCTTAATATCTGGAACTGGTGAATGGTGGCAAGTTACTAAGCAAACTCATAGTTCACTAAATGATGTTTTCTTTCTAAATGAAAATCTTGGTTGGATAGTTGGTGCAGACGGAACAATATTAAGAACAACAGATGGAGGGCATACATGGATAGAGGCAACAGATATGGAAGCTCTATCAAAGTCGTTGTATAGCATCTATTTTGTAAGTGAAAATATTGGTTATGCTGGTGGAGTACACGATTTGTTATTAAAAACTACCGATGGTGGTGCAACCTGGAGTGAAGTTACATTTGATGCTGGTGACGGAACGGTTTACTCAATCTATTTTGAAAATGAAAATATTGGTTGGGCATTGTCCGGAGTTTCAAAGGGTGGTACTATTTCGCATACAACCGATGGTGGAGCTAATTGGACTACTCAAGCTACCGAGACTATAGCTCCTCTTAAATCGATGAGTTTTTCTTCTTCAGGACACGGAGTTTGTGCAGGTGGCAAAAAAGGTAAATTCGCTTTTTACTATACTACGGATGGTACAACTTGGACTAAAGCTCCCACTCCCACAGGAATACCTGGAGGTTATAGTAAAACAGATATAAACACTGTAGCAATGGCAAGCAATGATGTAGCTTGTGCATCAGGTTGGGGTTCACCTATTAATTTACAACCTACTTTTACAATTAGAACATTGGATGGTGGGGCTAATTGGGTATATCAAACACAAGCTGAAGAAGATAGGCTATATGTAAATATGTATGGAATGACATTCAAAGATGAACTTAATGGTATTGCTGTTGGAGGGTCATCCTATAAAGGGACTGTTCTTTACAAAACTACTGATGGTGGGCTTACTTGGAAAGAAGCTAATTGTCCGATGGGTTTTAGTGGAAAGGCAGTAAGTTGGATAAATAATAAAATTTGTATTGTTGGTTCTGGTAGTGGTATTGCTGTTTCTGACGATGCAGGTGTAACTTGGAGTTTGGAAACAGAAATTGTTAATTCTACACTAAAAGATATAAAACGATTACCAAATGGAAATATTATTTCTGCCGGATTTTACGGTGGCTGCATAGTATCTTCCGATGGGGGAGCAACTTGGAAAAGCAGTTATGCTGCAGATCAAAATGTTAGTCCAACAATTGAAAACTTATTTTTCTTAAACGAAAATATAGGTTATGCCGCACAAAGAAATAGAATGATATCAAAAACTACTGATGGTGGTAACACTTGGACACAAATAATGAAAGATACAAATGCAACCTCATTTAATAATTATGGAGTTCAGTTTTTAAGTGAAGATGTTGGTTTTGTTGTTGGTAAATATGGATCAGGCGTTAGTGCTTTTTTCACAACCACAAATGGAGGAACTACTTGGTCTTCCCAAATTGCAAAACTACCAGACGAACTAAATGCACTTCACTTTTTTGATGCTAACAATGGTGTGGTTGTTGGTGATGAATCTGTATTATCCTACACAACTGATGGTGGAACCACTTGGAATAGTGCAACAGTTAATAATGCTCCTTCAGGGAGTTCTGACTTTTTTGAAGTAGAATTTTATGATAATAATTTTGGCTTAGTTTGTGGTGATGTTCTTCTAAAAACAAACGATGCGGGTAAAACATGGGATTATGTTGATGTTACAGATTTACCCAGAAAGATAAAAGCATGCGAAATTGTTAATGCACAAACATGGTATCTTGCAGGAGATAAATATTTACTAAAAACAACAGATGCTGGTGCAACTTGGACAGACGTTGTTGACTTAACCATTGTAACAGCAAGGCAAACGTACGATGTTATGGTTGATGCCAAAGGTTACCCATGGTTAGCATGTGGAAGTAGTTCAATATATACACCATCGCCAAAAGTTAGTGTTAAACAGATAGATAATAATATACCAAATGAATTTAACCTGGAGGCTAATTATCCTAATCCGTTTAACCCTACAACAAAAATTAAATATTCTATACCCGTAGAAACACGCCGTGGCGTGTCTCAACAAGTTGTATTAAAAGTGTATAACTTACTAGGACAAGAAGTTGCAACATTAGTTAACGAAACACAAAAATCAGGCACCTACGAAGTTGAGTTTAACGCAAAAGAACTTACTTCTGGTATTTATATATATACATTACAAAATGCTGGTTTTTTGCAGAGCAGAAAAATGCTGTTGATAAAATAAAATTATGTAGTAGTTCCGCTTGTAGCGGTAACTCATTAAGCAAAATTTTTGAGTAATTCCGTTTTTATTGCGGGAAAAAACAAATAATTTAACAAATTAGGAGAAAGTATTATGAAAAAGTTTTTTACACTATTTACTCTTTTAATGCTAAGTAACTTAGTATTTGGGCAACATTATGCATTTGACGATTTTATTCACAACGGTGGTACAGCTGACGATAAGATATATGATATTTGCTTAGATGATGCTGGTAACAAATATATTGCTGGTACATTTAAAGGAACCATCAATTTTGGAAACGGAGTTTCTATTACTCCTATAAATAATACTGACGCTTTTGTCGCAAAATATGATGCTGATGGAAATATTCTCTGGGCAAATGCAATGGGAGGTAATTTAACTGATTATTGCGATGCTGTTGCTGTGGATAGTGTAGGAAATGTTATTACTGCATCACGGTTTTATAATTCTGTTACTTTTGGTACAGACACACTATTTAGCACAGGTAGCTGGGATATTGCGGTTGTTAAATTTGATGCAGACGGAAACTATCTTTGGATGAAACGAGTAACTAATGGTCCTAAACTTATGGATCAAGCTTATGATATTCAAGTTGATAGTAAAGGAAATTATGTATTACTTGGTATGTTTGATGTTAATGATTCTTTATGGTTGAAATTAAATTATGAAGGATTAGAAATTCCTTCTTATGGCGAAAGAGATATTTTTGTTATTAAAATGGATTCAGACGGTAACCCACTTTGGGGTGTTAATGGTGGTGCTCGTGAAAATGATTACCCTGGTGAATTAGTTCTTGATGAAAATGATAACATATACTTCACTGGTTATTATGACGATTCTACAGCAACATTTGGAGATACTCAATTGCTTTGTGAAGAAGGAAAAGAAGTTGTTGTTGCTAAATTAGATTCTCTTGGTGTTTACCAATGGGCTGTTTCTGCAACAGGATTGGGAGATGATGAAGGAGTTGCTATTGAGTATGTTAGTGATGGTGATGGGAGCATATTAGTAACAGGATCATTTAAAGAGTCTTTATCTGCTAATTCTTCATCTGATGTTTTTGTATCGTCTGGTGACAATGATGTATTTATACTTGCATTTAATACTGATGGCGATTATGAAGGTGGCTACTCCTTTGGTGGCGAAGAGGATGAAATTGGAAGAGCAATAACTACCATAAAAGGTAATGGTGGTGGATATTATGTATCGGGCACAATAGAAAGTAGTATGGAAGTGCCAAATGATATGCTAACAAATTATGGCAAAAGAGATATGTTAGTAATGCGAATGTATCAAGATAATTTAATTTGGGCAAAAAATTATGGTGGAACTTCGCATGACTATATTTATTCAGCAGCAATAAATGATGAAGGAACAATTTATTTTGCTGGATCTTTTGATGGTTCTTCTGCAGAATTTGGTGATGTAACACTAAACGGAAATGGTGGAGATGATTTATGGATTGGACAAATGAATGAACCAATACCATTACCAGCACCTGTTATTTTAGCAATTAATGATATTCCTGAAGATCAAGGTGGAAAGGTTAGAATTGAATTTAGTGGAAGTGTACTGACTAGTTCATTTACAATTTGGAGACAAATTGATACTACAGATGCTTGGGATGCAATAGGAAGTTTTAATGGTATTTATAAGAACAGATATTCTTATGTTGCCCCAACTTTAGGAGATTCAACTATAAATGGAATTCACTGGTCAGTTTTTAAAATATCTGCTCACCAAGATAATATTTATAAATCTTTCTTTGTGTCTAACCCCGCTTCTGGTTATTCTATAGATAACTTAGCCCCTGTAGTTCCTGGTGGAATTGTTCCTACTCCATTCGATGAAAAAATTGAACTTGCGTGGAACGAAAGTCCTGAAAAAGATTTCCAATATTATGCAATATATCGCTCGTTAGACCCAGAGTTTTCTGCTGATACAATGAATACTTACTCATATTCAACAACGGATAATTTATACAGCGATGTTAATGTTATTCAAGGAACAACTTATTACTATGTAATAGCTGCTATCGATTACTCGGGTAATGCAAGTGAGTTTTCCGAAAAAGTATCAGCAACTGTAACTGATGTTGATTCTGGAACAGAAATTCCTACAGTATATGCGTTAGGTCAAAATTATCCTAACCCATTTAATCCATCAACGGTAATTAAATTTTCAATACCTAATAGTGGATTAGTTTCGTTAAAAGTATTCAACATTCTTGGTCAAGAAGTTGCAACTTTAGTTAACGAAATGAAATCGGTTGGTGTTTACGAAGTTTCGTTTGATGCCTCTAGCCTAACAACTGGAATGTATATTTATAGAATACAATCTGGCGAATTTACATCAACTAAAAAAATGCTGTTAATTAAATAGTATTTAGATTACAAAGGCAACTATTCAAGTTGCCTTTGCTTTTATCTTAAATAATAAAAAATATCTCTTTCTACTTATGTTTACAAAAAATAACGGAAATTTGAATGAAGAATAAATTACGTCTCTCAATACAACTCTCAATAGTTGCAATGATTTTATACGGAATAATACGCCCACTTGTTGATTCCTCCTACTATCCAGATTTTGAATCTTACTGTCCACTTGGTGGCTTATCGTCGTTGATGAGCAAATTGAACCTTGGTAGTTCGTCATGCCAAATGGGTGAAGTTCAAATGATGCTTGGAATTGCACTTATAATTGGTGCAGTCTTTTTTGGAAAACTATTCTGTAGTTACCTTTGTCCAATTGGCACATTCATGGAATGGCTTGGAAGAATAGGGGATAAATTTAATCTTCGTTTTAGTATTCCAGAATATTTAGACCGCCCGTTTAGACTTATGAAATATGCATTACTGTATTATACAATTTATATTACAATGAACGCAAGTGAGCTATTCTGTAAGGAATATGACCCATATCTTGCTGGAGTTACATTTTTCCAAAATGGTGATGTAGTTTGGTATTATGCAGTTATTACAATTATAATAGTTGTTCTTGGTTCGCTATTTACAAAAATGTTTTGGTGCCGTTATATTTGTCCGCTTGGTGCAATAGGAAACATTTTCTCTAATCTTGGAGTTGTTGTAATTGGTGCTGTTCTATATTTTGGTGCAAATTTATTTGGTGCAGAACTTGGCTTAGCTTGGTTGTTAGGAATAATTATTGGTCTTGCGGCAGTGAGCGAAATTATTTTCAAAAAGAGTTTCCTCTTTCCACTATTTAAAATTACAAGAGAGGAATCCACTTGCCCAACTTGTGTTAAGTGCGATACTGATTGTCCACAAGGAATTGAAGTTTCTTCCTACGATGTAATAAACCATTCCGATTGCACAATGTGTGGCGATTGTGTTTATGCTTGCCCAGTAAAGCAAACTTTAACTGTAAATAAAATGCCAACAAAATATGGTAAATATGTTGCACCCATTGCCACAATAGTTTTAATTGCCGCTGGTTTAATAGCCTCAAATTTTTACGAGTTTACTACTCTATCCGAGCGTTGGGGCGGATTTGAAAAACTTGATAATGTTGAAGTGTATCATCAAACTAGTTTAACTTCAATTAAATGCTTTGGTAGTGCATCTGCGTTTAGATCGCAAATAGCACGAGTAAAAGGTATTGTTGGCGTAGATGCTTACGCCGTTTCGCATACTGCGGATATTTATTTTAATCCAAAAGTAATTACTAAAATAGGAGTTAAAAAAGCAATATTTAAACCAGTAAAACAAAAAATTAGAAGTACTTTTAAAAGTGGTTTAGATTCATTATCTGTTGTGCTAATAGGAATAGATAACTTTTTTGATAAAGTAGATTTCACAAATTTAACTTATGCTCTAAGAGTTAATAAAAGTATATTTGGATTTGAAACAATTTTTGGTGAACCAGTTGAAACAAAAATATTTTATGATGGAGCAAAAGTAACACAGGATGAAATAGTTAAGCTAATAACTGCTGAAAGTATAGAAGTTAAAATGCGTGATGGTTCGACCGACAAAAGAGAAATTGAGTTTGAAGTAAATGAAGGCTTTAAAGATTTAGGAAAAGTTTCTCTTGTTGAATACGAGCGAGGAATGTTCAAGGGATACGATAAGGAGTTTAATAAGTATAGCAAACAAAATATTGATAGCATAAGCGTTTTAATTTATCCAATGAAAGAGGCTGGTAAGAGTTCGTTATACGGTAGGTTAAGTTATTTAACAAGCCATTTATCTGGCTGGAAAGGTATTTATAGGTTGTCAACAAAATATGACGAAACACCAACTGCGTATGTTTATTTCAATGAAGATGTTACTCCTTTAGATACAGTAAAAGCAGTACTCTCAATGGAAAAAATGAGAGTTCATTTTAGAGGTGGCGAAATTAAATTAGTTGATAATCCATTTAAATCTAAACCCGAAGGAATTGTTAAAAAAGCTACAGAACTTGAGAGTAGATAAAAATACTAAAGAACACACCCCCAACCCCCTCTCAAGAGGGGACTTTTCAAACCATCCCACAAGGTGGGATATAGATGTTTCCCCTCTTGGGAGGGGATTAAGGGGTGGGTTTTACTAGAAAACATTGGCAAAAATATAGAGTATAGAATTTGAAAATTAATAACAGATAATTATGAAATACGTAGTTGAAGTAAAAGACTTAACCCATTATTACGGAAGCAAACTGGTATATGAAAATCTTAATTTTAAAATTAAGAAGGGGAGCATCTTCGGATTGCTCGGTAAAAATGGAACTGGGAAGACAACAACAATTAATATTTTGAATGGATTCTTAAAACCAAAATCTGGGCAGTGTTTAATACTTGGTGAAGACTCCTACAAGCTAACCCCCAAAACAAAGGCTCAAATAGGATTTTTAATTGAAGGGCATATCCAATATTCGTTTATGAATATTATTCAAATCGAAAAATATTATTCGCAGTTTTATCCAAATTGGAAAAAGGAAGTTTATTACGATTTGATGTCGAAATTAAAAGTTTTGGATAATCAAAAAATATCTAAAATGTCTTGCGGACAGCGTTCTCAAGTTACTCTTGGCTTGTTGCTTGCCCAAGACCCCGACTTACTAATTTTGGACGATTACTCAATGGGCTTAGATGCTGGTTATCGTAGGCTATTTCTCGATTTTCTAAAAGAGTACGGCAAAGCAGAAGATAAAACAATTTTTATTACTTCACATATTATACAAGATTTAGATGGATTTCTTGATGACGCTGTTATACTTGATTACAATGGTGTTGTGCTTCAAATGCCAATTGATCAGTTCAAAAATAATTTTAAAATGTATCAGTTTAGCACTAATCAAACAGAGTTAATAGTAAAGGATGAAGTAGTAAATAATTTTGAAATAATCAAAAACAAAGCTACAGTTTATTCTTTTGGCGATGTTGAAGCAGTTAAAAATCATATTAGTAGTAAAGGAATTAATTACACAGATTTCAAAAATGTTCCTATGGATTTAGAAGATGCATTTATTGGAATAACGGGTAAATATTAAAAAGGAATAATGATGTATAAAGCATTGGCGTATAAAGAATGGCTAAAAGTTAGATGGTTTGTAATAGGTTCACTAATTATTGAAGTTATGTTGCTGTTCTATATTTTTGGTAATCTCCGTGCGGTTATTGAATTTAATGGTGCTGTAGCAATTTGGAGTGCAGTTGTTTATAAAGGACATATGTTTTTTTCTATTCTAAAATATTTGCCATTTATTATTGGCATTGCAATTTCAGTTGCTCAATATTTGCCTGAAGTTCTAGATATGAAATTAAAGCTAACACTTCATTTACCCATGAAAGAAAATAGAGTTTTACTTTTCTTAAATCTTTTTGGTACATCATTGCTCCTTTTACTTTTTCTGCCTCTGGTGCTAATTCTCTTTGTTGGCTCTAGTGTAGCGTTTCCTAGTGAAATTGTAAACGCAATGCTACTTACTATTTCTCCATGGTTTTTAGCAGGATTTATTTCCTACTTTTTTGTGTCATCAATTATGATTGAACCAGCTTGGGGCAGAAGGTTAGTTTTAGCAGTAGTCGGTTTTTTCTTAGCAAACCAATTTCTTACTGGTGTTGGATACGGAAGTTTCCAAAAGGTAATACTTTTTCTATTTATAATCACTTTGTTATATAATTATGTTCATATGCTTTCTGGATTAAGATTTAAAAGAGGTGCAAAATGATATTTTCTGCGAAGCTATCTCGGTATTTAGTTTTATTTACTATTGTAGTTCTCTCTTCAATTATTTTTCCTAAATTCTATTCAATGCTTTTTGATAGAGCCATACCTGGAGTAAGAATTTATTATAGCTCCATAAATCATAATTTTTTATTTATGCGATATACAGATGGAACCTATACAAGAAAAGACAAAGATGGAAAAATATTTGCACGGGAAGAGTTTGAAAGATTAACACCATTTTTAAGCTATCGTCAATTAGCATATAGAGAGGAGCTACCAGATTCAATAAGTGGTGTTGCTTTCGATATACAAAAGGTGAGGTTAAATAATATTCAATTAAAGATTAAACCTACGGCTATTCATAAATATACAATTCCGCTCAATCCATTATTCGAGTCAAACCCTGGAAGACCAGACTTACAAATGCCTAACGAGTTTTTTAGAATCTCTGACAAAATGGAATTTATCAATTGTACATCAAATAAAATTGAAACAGAACTTAGCACATTATTCAACAAAGCATTGGTTGAAAAAGGTTTTAGTTTTCCTGCAAAAGGTATTTATGGAAATCCAACTACGCGAAAGCCATTTGATGAGGGCTATTTTATTATTGATAGCAACAATAAATTGTTTCACTTAAAACGTGTTAACAACAAGCCTTACGTTAAAAAGATAGAACTTCCAGACGGAGTTAAGGTTGTGTATGCAAGTGTTAGGGAGTTGAACCTAAAAGAGTTTTATGCCATATTAGTTACCGATAATAATAAATTATTTATTGTTTCTTACGATAATTATAAATTAATTGAAGTTCCTTCTGAGGGATATGATAGAAAAAATATGATTTTTTATTTTAAAGGTAATATGTTTTACCGAGAAATAAGTTTCGTTTCTAACAATAGTATCAAAATTATTGTTACAGATAGAAATTATAAAGTTGTTGATACTTACAAAGAGACTTGGCAGACAAACAAAGATAGTTTTGTTGGAGATATTTCAAACTACATTTTCCCTTTTAAACTTTCGTTAACAGATGGCAATAATAGGTTTGTAAATTTCTACCTTGAGTTTGCTGATTTTAGATTTCTCTTTTTCTCTTTTATTGCTACAATATTTTTCTTCTTCTATAACAAACAGAGAATGGGAAAATTTCAACTAAGTCAAGTTGTTGATTTAGTAATTATTTTACTTACTGGAATTTATGGATTGTTGGCAGTTATGTTGATTAGGGAAGAAAAATAGTGAAATAACAATTTCTTGATTATAAACCTCACTTTAAGTAAATTTGTAAGCTAAATTTGAATTAGAATGTAGATGAAAATAAAATTTCCAAATTATAAAGATGGTCTTCACCATTTCGATTTTGAAACAGATGTTGAAGAACTTGGTCTTAAAGAAAAATTTGTAGGAAATGTTCTGTTAAATTGTATGATGGATAAATCATCCACACAGATTGTGATTAATTGCAATTTACTAATTAAAGCTAAGTTTGCTTGCGATAGATGTATGGCGGAGTTTGAAAAAGATATTAAAACAGATTTTAGATTAATATTTTTTATAACTCATAGCCGTAGTAACGGTGAAGAAAGTGAAAGTGGAATCTATTATTTATCACCAGATGAAGATACAATTGATTTAACAAATGATACTGTTGAAAATATTTTGTTAACTCTACCAATGAAAATTCTTTGTGATGAAAATTGCAAAGGGCTTTGTTACGTTTGTGGTGTTAACAAAAACGAAACTGAATGCAGTTGCGAAGTTGAAACAAGTAATCCCGTATGGGATAAATTATTGAAATTAAAGAAATAAACTAAATTAATATAAGGCAGTATTATGGCACATCCAAAACGGAAAATCTCTAAAAGTAGAAGAGATAAAAGAAGAACTCATTACAAAGCAACAGCACCAACATTAACAGCTTGCTCTAACTGTGGCGAAATGAAATTGAATCACAGAGCATGTGCAAGTTGTGGGTATTATGCTGGTCGCTCAATGTTTGTTCCAGAATCGTAATTAAAATTTAAAATGGCAAACAACACTAAAGGTAAGTGTGCTATTGCAATAGATGCAATGGGTGGAGATTTTGCTCCGCACAATGCTGTAGTTGGTGCAATTGAAGCTTTTAATGAAGCAAAAGATTTTGATTTATTTCTTGTTGGGAAAAAGAGTGAAATTAAAGATGTAATTAAAAAAAACAATCTCAACTTTAATTCTGATTTTATTGTAAATGCAGATCAAGTAATTGATATGCACGATCATCCAACAGAAACAATGAGAACTAAACCAAATTCATCAATGGCTGTTGGAACCAAGTTGGTAAAGGACGGAAAGGCACATGCCTTTGTTAGTGCTGGCAATACTGGTGCAATGGTTGTTAATTCCATTTTTGGTATGGGAAGAATTAAAGGGGTTTCAAGACCCACGCTAACTGCACCATTACCAAATGCAAATGACCAATTTACTTTTCTTGCCGATGTTGGTGCGTTTGTCGATTCGAAACCTCAACATATTTTTGAGTTTGCTCTGCTCAGTTCAATTTTGCTAAAAGAAATTTATGGCATTAAAAAACCTCGTGTTGGATTGATGAACGTGGGTGAAGAGGATAGTAAAGGATACAAACTTACTATTGAAACTTCAAAATTACTTAGAGATTCTGATTTGAATTTTATTGGAAATGTTGAAGGGAATGACATATTTAAAGGAACTGCCGATTTAATTGTTTGCGATGGTTTTATTGGAAACATACTTCTTAAATTTGCCGAAAGTATTCCTAACTTTTTAAAAGCGGCAATAAAAAATTACTCCAATAAAAGCACAACAAATAAGTTGCGTGTTGCTCCAATGGTATTTCCACCAACCAAACGTGCGTTTAAAGATTCGTTAAGTAAAGCTAACCCCGATAACGTTGGGGGCTTACCGCTATTAGGTGTTAACGGAATTAGTATTGTTGGGCATGGTTCAAGTTCAGTTCTGGCAATAAAGAATATGGTTTTAGCGGCAAGAGAAATGCACAATAAAAATTTGATAGAAAAAATTAAGGAAGAACTTACTAATTATGCAGAAAAGAAATAGACTTTATTCCGCTGTTATTACTGGCGTTGGTATGTATGTACCAGAAAAAGTATTAGATAATAAGTATTTTGAATCAATTCTTGACACAAATGATGAGTGGATAAGAACACGAACAGGAATTAAAGAAAGAAGAGTCCTCGAAGAAGGTGCCACTAGTCTTTTGGCAACAAAAGCTGTTGAAGATTTATTAAAGTCAACTAACACAGATCCAATGGATGTTGATGTTATTATTGTTGCAACTGTTACACCCGATATGTTTTTTCCATCAACTGCTGCTTTGGTTCAAGATAATATTGGAGCAAAAAATGCTTGGGGATACGATTTATCTGCCGCATGTTCTGGATTCCTTTTTGCAATGCAATCTGGTGCCAGTCTTGTTGAGAGTGGTCAATACAAAAAAGTTATTGTTGTTGGTGCAGAAAAAATGAGTTCTATCCTTGATTATACTGATAGAAACACAGCTATTCTTTTTGGAGATGGTGCTTCTGCAGTATTATTAGAGCCTTCCGAAGATTTAAGCATTGGTGTGCAAGATTCAATTTTACGAACAGATGGTTCCGGTAGAGATACACTTTTTATGAAAGGTGGAGGTAGTCTTCGTCCACCAACACACGAAACAGTTGATAACAGAGAGCATTATCTTTATCAAGATGGTAAAGCTGTTTTCAAAGTTGCTGTTAAAGGAATGGCGGATGTTTCTGTTGAAATTATGGAAAAAGTTGGGCTTAGCAGTAATGACATAGCCTATCTTGTTCCTCATCAAGCAAATTTAAGGATTATAGACGCTACTGCACGAAGAATGGGTATTGAATCAGAAAAAGTTACAATAAACATTGCTAAATATGGAAACACAACTGCTGGAACTATTCCACTCTGTTTAACAGAATATTACAGAGATGGAAAATTTAAAAAAGGCGATAACCTAATACTAGCAGCGTTTGGTGCTGGTTATACTTGGGGTGCAATGCACATTGTATGGGGAATTGATTAAGTGAGTAAAATTGCATTTGTATTTCCTGGTCAAGGTTCGCAGTATGTAGGTATGGGAAAGGATTTATACAATTCCTCCAAAGAGCTTATGGATAGTGCAAATTCGGCTATTGGAATTTCTTTAACAGACATTATGTTCAATGGTCCTGTGGATTTATTAAAGCAAACAGATAATACTCAACCTGCTATATTTCTTCATAGTGTTGCAATATTAAATAAAATTAAAAACTTGAAACCTGATATGGTTGCAGGGCATTCTCTCGGAGAGTATTCTGCCCTTGTTGCTGCTGGTGCAATTGATGTAATTGACGCTATCAAACTTGTGCGAACTCGTGGCGAAGCAATGTTACAAGCTGGTATTGAGAAGCCTGGAACTATGGCTGCTGTTATTGGATTAAGTCCAGAAAAAGTTGATGCAATTTGTGAAGAAGTATCTAAAACTAATATTGTTCAAAGTGCCAACTTTAATTCTCCAGGACAAGTTGTAATTTCTGGTTCTATTAATGGCGTTCACTCTGCAATGGCTCTAGCTAAAGAGGGTGGTGCAAAGTTGGTAAAAGAATTAGTTGTAAGCGGAGCATTTCACTCACCACTAATGGCGTCTGCAAAAGAACAGCTTTTAGAAAAATTAAACAGAACAGACATTAATAACACTTCAATTCCAGTTTACGCAAATGTTACTGCTAAAGCTGTTACTGAAAATAATGAGATTAGTAAATTATTGTTTGAACAATTATCCGCCCCAGTTAGATGGGAAGAAACAATTAAAAATATGATTGCTGATGGTGCAACTAAGTTTTACGAAATTGGACCAGGTAAGGTTTTACAGGGTTTAATTAAACGAATAGATAAAACAGTAGAAATTTTTGGAATAGAAAAACTTGAAGATTTCGAGTCTTTTGATATTTCTTAGAATATTCTATAATTAATGCAAGTGGAAATATAATACGCTATATCGTATATTTATTTCTTAAAAAAATAAAAAAGTAGTTTTAAAGGTTTACAAAAATGGAAGAAAGAAAATTAAGAGCAATTATAACTGGCGGTTCTCGCGGAATTGGTAAAGCAATTTTAGTTGAATTGGCAAAAAGAAATTGTATTAGTGTTATGTTCTCGGATGTTGCTGTTGAAGGAGATGATTTTAATGCACACGCAAAAAAGATAGAAGATGAAATTGGAAACGGAACCAAAGTTTATGGTTTCAAGGCAGATGCCTCAAAGTTTGATGAAGCCGAAGCAACTATTGCTGAAGCCGTTGAAAAAATGGGCGGTGTTGATATAATGATTAACAATGCTGGTATTACACGAGATAATTTGTTAATGAGAATGACGGAAGCTGATTTTGATTTAGTAATAAATATAAATCTTAAAAGCGTTTTCAATTATACAAAAGCTGCTATGCGACCAATGATGAAGCAACGTTACGGTAAAATTGTAAATATTGCGTCAGTTGTTGGGTTAATGGGTAACGCAGGGCAAGCAAACTACTCAGCATCAAAAGCTGGAGTTATTGGATTTACAAAAACAATGGCAAGAGAATTATCTTCTCGTAACATTAATGTAAATGCAATTGCACCTGGTTTTATCGAAACAGATATGACTTCAAAGTTAAATGATAATCAAAAAGAAGCATTACTTACAAATGTCCCATTAAAAAGAATGGGTCAACCTGAAGATATAGCTAAAGCTGTTGCATTTTTATGTAGCTCTGATGCTGATTATATTACAGGTCAGGTTCTAACTGTTGATGGTGGAATGGTAATGTAGTTTTATAAATGAATCCAATAAAACATAAGGAGTTAAAATGGATATCGAAGCAAAAGTAAAAGAAATAATTATGGACAAACTAGGCGTTGAAGAATCTCAAATTTCTAACGAAGCATCATTTACAAATGATCTTGGTGCAGATTCACTAGACATCGTTGAATTAGTTATGGGTTTTGAATCAGAATTTGATGTGTCAATTCCTGATGAAGATGCTGAAAAAATTGGTACTGTTGGCGACGCAGTAAAATATTTAACTGAACTAAAAGGTTAATTTTAGTTTTTTGAGACTGTTGCAAAAGTTTAAATATTTACTTTTGAAACAGTCTCTTTTTTTATTTTTCAAGGAGATTTTAGAATGAGTGTTAGACGTGTTGTAATTACAGGGCTTGGAGCAATTACCCCAATTGGAAATAATGTAAAAGATTTTTGGAGTGGATTATTAGAAGGTAAAAATGGTGCTGCATTAATTACAAAATTTGATACAGAAAAATTTGCAACAAAATTTGCTTGTGAAGTAAAAGACTTTAATGTTGAAGATTATATTGACAAGAAAGAAGCCAGACGAATGGACCCATACACTCAATTTGCAATTGCAAGTTCTACAATGGCAATGGAAGATGCTAATTTTGATATGGATAAAATAGACACTGAACGTTTTGGTGTTATTTATGGAAGTGGTATTGGTGGAATGGATACATTTGAGACACAAACCGAAAATTATCTAAAAGGTGGACCGCGACGAATTTCCCCGTTTTTTATACCTATGATGATTTCAGATATTGCGGCAGGACAAATTTCAATTAGATATGGTTTGAAAGGTCCAAACTATGCCACTACTTCTGCTTGTGCAACCTCAACACATGCTATTGCAGATGCATTTTTTATGATTCAACGTGGCTCTGCCGATTTGATGGTTTCTGGTGGTGCAGAAGCTTCTATTACTCCTATGGCTATTGGTGGATTTAATTCTGCTCGTGCTATTTCAACTTGGAACGACAGACCTACAGAAGCATCTCGCCCTTTCGATAAAGATAGAACTGGCTTCGTTATGGGCGAAGGCTCGGCAACTCTTATTTTAGAAGAATTAGAGCATGCTAAAAAACGTGGTGCAAAAATTTATGCCGAAATAATAGGTGCTGGTTTAACTGGCGATGCATATCATGTTACCGCTCCTGCTCCAGATGGTGAAGGTGCTTTCCGTTCAATGCGTGAGGCTTTACGCGATGGTGGAATAGAGCCTGAAGCTGTAGATTATATTAATGCTCATGGAACTTCAACAAAGCTAAATGATTTAAACGAAACAAAAGCTATTAAAAAATTATTTGGAGAGCATGCATACAAACTTGCAATTAGCTCTACTAAGTCTATGACTGGGCATCTATTAGGTGCTACTGGTGCTTTAGAATCAATTGTTTGTATTCTTGCAATTAATAACTCAATAATTCCTCCTACAATAAACTTAGATGAGCCAGACCCAGAATGCGATTTGGATTATACTCCTAAAGTAGCAGCTGAAAAGAATATTGAGTATGCATTAACAAATACTTTCGGATTTGGTGGTCATAACTCAACATTACTATTTAAAAAATATTCTGAGTAATTTTTTTTACTTGGCAAGTAACTATTAATCACTGTCATTCCCGCACGTTTTTAGCGGGAATCTCTTTAAGATTATAGAATTTCAGAAAACTATTTGTGCATCATTTTGATTAAAACAATCTAATTTATACAATATGAAATTAATTGATAAACTATCCGCTCTATTCAAAAGCAAAACTCCCATCAAACATATTTCAGAATACGAACAAAAGAAGCTCAATAAACTTTCCCAAAGAATTGAGTTAAAATTTAACTCTCCTATAATTTATGCAAAAGCGTTAACACACCGTTCCTACTTAGAAAAAAAAACTAGCTTAAATAAATCTAACGAACGCCTTGAGTTTCTTGGCGATGCTATTCTTGGTGCAATTGTTGCCGAAATTCTTTTTAAAAAATTTCCTGATGAGGATGAAGGTTTTTTAACTAAAACTCGTTCGCATGTTGTTGATAAAAATGCATTATATGAAGCTGCCACTAGATTAGGACTCAAACACTATTTATTCTACGATAAAAGATTTATTAAAGATAGCGAAGAGGGAATTAAAACAATTCTTGCAGATTGTTTTGAAGCATTAATAGGAGCAATTTATATTGACCTTGGAATTAAAACAGCACAAAAATTTGTTGTTAAATGGATAATTACACCAAACTTTGAATCGGGCAATTATCAAATAGATAATAACTTTAAAGGGCAACTTTTAGAATATACTCACTTGCAAAAAATGTTACCCCCAAATTATGTACTAGTTAAAGCAGAAGGGCCAGATCATAAAAAAAAATTTATTGTTGAAGTAGTTATTGGCGAAATAGTATATGGAATGGGCAAAGGGAAAAACAAAAAATCAGCCGAGCAAGAAGCCGCAAGAAATACCCTACACAAATTAAAATTTTAACTCAACGCCAATATTTTTACCCTCTAGTAATTTGCCTGCATTGTTACTGCCTATAAATGATATAATCTTTTTTACTATACAAATTTATCACAATATTCTGCAATGTGAACTATCCAAAATAATCTTTAATATTAAACCCAAATTCAGCATTAGAAAAGCACAAATGCTGAATCGCTCAAGCTGGAGTAAGGGATGACAACAATAATCCTTCAACCCAAAAGGTTATCATCCCTAACTCCA